>DATEOW010000001.1:0-2034 GCA_035273665.1 Burkholderiales bacterium
TTTTCTGGCTGCCGTCGCGTCAGTGACTTTTGTGCTGCAGGAGCGTCGGCATTCGGCGCCCTTGCTTTCGCTGAAACTTTTCCGTTCGCACGACTTTTCCGGTGCCAACTTGCTTACTCTGCTTCTATATGCCGCCCTGGGTGGAAGTTTGTATTTTCTTCCGCTCAACCTGATACAGGTACAGCGCTATACTGCTGTGGAGGCGGGCGCCGCCTTGCTGCCCTTCATACTCACCATGTTCGTGTTGTCGCGCTGGGCGGGCGCGCTTGTGGATCGCTATGGAGCGAAGAAACCGCTGATGATCGGTCCGGCTATTGCTGCGCTGGGGTTTGGCCTATTCGCATTGCCAGCGACCGGTGGAAGCTATTGGCTGACGTTCTTCCCTGCTGTGATGGTTCTGGGCCTGGGCATGGCGATCAGCGTGTCGCCGCTCACGACCACCGTGATGAATGCCTTGGACAGCAGCGAGGCCGGCGCCGCGTCCGGCATCAACAATGCCGTGTCGCGGCTTGCTGCGCTGCTGGCGGTTGCGCTGTTTGGGATCGTAATGAGCGTGGCCTTCCGGCACGACCTGGCTGATCTCGAACACAAAGTGTCGCCCATAGTAAGCAGGGAAGTCTTTGCGCATTGGGATAGGCTAGGTGGAATCGACGTGCCGGCTGAAGCAAGTCGGGACGAACAAATTACTATAAAGACAGACGTCGGTAATGCTTTCGTCTATGGATTTCGTTGGGTCATGCTTTTGTCGGCCGTGCTGGCGCTGGCGAGTTCCTATAGTGCGTGGCGGCTCATAGGGCAGCGTGGCCAACACCGATCGGAGCGGCAATAGCCACAGGCTTGGACTGCGGCGCAAGCAAGGCATGCACCTGAGCGACTACTGCGGCACCTTCACCCACGGCGGCCGCGACACGTTTTGTTGAGTTCGCGCGTGCATCCCCAATTGCGAATACCCCTGGTATCGAAGTTTCGAGCTGTAGGGGGTGACGCCCATTTACCAAATGCGCCCATTGCTGATGGTCGGCAGGCGAGAGATCCAGGCCAGTGCAGACAAACCCCTTGTCATTTAATTTCACGCCGCAATTCTCAAGCCACCCTGTGTTGGGATCGGCCCCGACGAACAGGAAAATGCGCCGGGTTGACTTGG
The DNA here is from genome assembly GCA_035273665.1 of Burkholderiales bacterium. Lineage (GTDB taxonomy): Bacteria > Pseudomonadota > Gammaproteobacteria > Burkholderiales > SG8-39 > DATEEW01. The sequence goes on from DATEOW010000001.1 coordinate 1,145, forward strand.
TCTGCATAGTGCCGTTTTTGCGATTGCGCCAATGAACCGCGCTAACCCCTTCTTCGCAGCCTTCGATTGCAACGATCTCGGATTCCGTATGTAAGGTCACGTTCGCGAGTGAACCGATACGGTCGACAAGATATTTCGACATGCTTTTTGCCAGATCGGCTCCGCGAATCAGATGATGGACGTGCGCCGCGTGGCCCGCTAGGAATACTATTGCCTGTCCCGCCGAATTGCCGCCGCCGACCAGTACCACTTCTTCCCCCCGGCATAACCCCGCCTCGATCGGCGAAGCCCAGTAATAGACGCCCCGACCTTCGTATTTCTCGAGCTCGGGTATGGCGGGGCGCCGATATTTTGCACCCGTGGCGATAACTACGGATTTTGCCGAAACACGTACGCCACAATCCAGTTGGAGCGCGTAAGGAAAGCGCGTGCAATCGAGTGATCTCACTTCGACCGGCACCACCATTTCGGCACCGAATTTCTGCGCCTGAACATAAGCCCGCCCCGTGAGCGCCTGACCTGAAATACCGGTCGGGAAACCGAGGTAATTTTCGATTCTCGCGCTCGCGCCCGCCTGACCGCCGAACGCATGAGTGTCGAGCCCAAGCACGGAAAGCCCTTCCGATGCGGCATATACGGCACAGGCAAGGCCGGCGGGGCCGGCACCAACGATCGCAACGTCGTATACACGATCAGCCCTCAGTTCAATATACAAGCCGAGGCGATGCGCAAGTTCCCTTTCGGTGGGACACTTAAGGACCGTTCCATCCGGGCAAACGACCAGCGGCAATTCGTCGGGACGCGGTTGGTGAAGCTTCATTAAGTCTTGCGCGACGCTAACACCACCGGATCCAACGCAAGATGAGGATGACTGTTCCTTGAAAGAAATC
>DATEOW010000002.1:0-3163 GCA_035273665.1 Burkholderiales bacterium
CAAACAAGTGGACAGCGCCGGACGCACGATGGAAGAGATCGTCGCTTCGGTCAAGCGCGTGGCGGACATCATGGCCGAGATTACGGCGGCGAGTATGGAACAAAGTTCCGGCATCGAGCAGGTGAACGAAGCGATCACGCAAATGGATCAAGTCACCCAACAGAACGCCGCACTGGTCGAAGAGGCCGCAGCCGCAGCAGAATCCATGAAAATGCAAGCCAAAGGTTTGTCCGAGGCGGTGCGTGTTTTCAAATTGAGCGATATCAAACGGCAGGTGGCGAGGTCGGAATCGCTAAGCGTAACTATGCCCAAAACGCTGGAGAACAGAGCGAAGCGTCTTGCCTTACCGGCGAAAGCCGCACGCGACAAGCTGGCTTTTGCCGGCCAAGGCAAGTGATCGGCCTCCATGTCCAGCTTCGTTCCAACCCAAGCGCCCGTCATTGACCAAGTAGGCGCAGAACGGGAGTTCGAATTCGCCGCGCGGGATTTTCAGCGCGTGCGGAAGCTTATCTACTCGCGCGCCGGGATATCGCTGAACGATACCAAGGAAAACATGGTGTACAGCCGGCTGGCGCGCCGGCTACGTGTTCTGCGGCGGAATGATTTCGGCGCCTACCTGGATTGGCTGGAGAGCACGCCTGATGCGGTGGAATGGCAGGAGTTCGTCAATGCGTTGACCACCAATCTCACCTCATTTTTTCGTGAGGAACATCACTTCCCCCTGCTGGCGGATCTCTTGCGGAGGCGGCGTCATCAACCTGAGCTTGCTATCTGGTGTTCGGCCTGTTCGACCGGCGAAGAAGCGTATTCGATCGCCATGACCGCTTACGATGCGCTGCCGGGCATGGCCTCGCGAGTGCGCATCCTCGCCAGCGATATCGATACGAATGTGCTGGATACCGCGCGCAAAGGCGTCTATGACGAAGAGCGCATTGAACGCCTGGAGGCCGGATTGAAACGCCGTCATTTTCTACGGGGCCGCGGCGTACATGATGGCCGGGTGCGGGTAAAGCCGGAATTGCAGCAGATGCTCTCTTTTCAGCGTCTCAATTTGCTGGATGCACGCTGGAACCTGCAAGGATCATTCGATGCGATTTTTTGTCGCAATGTCATGATCTATTTTGACAAACCGACACAGCTTCAAATTCTGGAAAAGTTTAGCCCGCTGCTCAAGCCGGGCGGATTACTTTTCGTCGGCCATTCCGAGAATTTCCATCATGCGAAGGAGCTATTTGTCCTCCGCGGGAAAACGGTTTATCAGCGGACGAGCGATGAGCGTCAATAAAGAAGCTTATAGCGCCGGCGGACAATTCGACGCGGAAGGCCCGCCGCCGAATCTTTATTACGATCGCTATTTCGGTATGGAAGCGGCGAAAATTCTGCCGGGCGAGTTTTACGTTTCTTCGCGCGATATGGTGCTGGTGACGGTCCTGGGCTCTTGCGTGGGAGCCTGCATACGCGATCCGATCTCGGGTATCGGCGGCATGAACCACTTCATGCTCCCCATTAACGGCGAAGAGCAATTTAGCATGTGTGCTCCCTCTGCGCGTTATGGCGTGCATGCGATGGAGATGCTGCTCAATCAGCTGACCAAGCTGGGTGCGCGGCGCGGCAACCTCGAAGCGAAAGTATTCGGCGGTGGCAATGTAATGACTGCAATGACACGCACCCAAATCGGACCGCGCAATGCCGAATTTGTGCTCGACTTTCTCGAGCGCGAGCGTATTCCGCTGGCGGCCGCGGATTTACTCGAAGACTATCCGCGCAAAATTTATTATTTCCCGCGTACCGGGAAGGTACTGATGAAGAAATTGCACGTGCTGGCGAACAATACGATTTTCCAGCGCGAGGAAGAGTATCAGCGACGCTTGGCGCAAAAACCGGTCGAAGGACACGTGGAGTTGTTCTGATCATGCGTATTCGAAGCTGACGCAGGTTAAGGAAGAAATCGAATGGAACAAATCAAGGTTTTGATTGTGGACGACTCGGCACTGATTCGAAAAGTGCTGACGGAGATCATCAATCGCGAATCGGATATGACGGTGGTCGGCGCTGCGCCCGATCCCTATGCGGCGCGCGAAATGATTAAGGCCGCAAAACCGGACGTACTCACGCTTGATGTCGAAATGCCGAAGATGGACGGCTTGGATTTTCTCGAGCGCTTGATGCGCTTGCATCCGATGCCGGTGGTCATGGTATCGACTCTGACAGAGGAAGGGTCGGAGACGGCCCTCCGCGCGCTCGAACTCGGCGCAATCGATTTTATCGCCAAGCCGAAGATGGAGATTTCCAAAGGCATGGCGGAGCTCGCCGAAGGAATCGTGGAGCGCATTCGCATTGCCGCCAAAGCGAGGATTCGCCGCGGCGAGGCGCCTTTGGGCGCGATCGTTCCGGCCGCCTGGGGCAATCGGCGTTTGTCGACTGAAAAATTAATTATTGTCGGCGCATCGACCGGCGGTACGGAGGCGCTGCGCGATTTCCTCACACGGCTGCCGCCCGACGCCCCAGCGGTATTGATTACGCAGCATATGCCACCTGGATTTACGGCAACCTTCGCCAAGCGGCTCGATGGTCTATGCCGCATCACGGTGAAAGAAGCCGAACACGGCGAACGTATACTGCCGGGCCACGCTTATATCGCGCCCGGTTCACATCACCTCGTGGTCCAACGTAGTGGCGCGAACTACGTAACGGCTTTGTCCGACGCGCCGCCCGTGAATCGCCATCGTCCGTCCGTTGAAGTACTCTTCCGTTCGGCCGCAGAAGTGGTTGGGCCGAACGCAGTGGGAATCATGATGACCGGCATGGGCAAAGATGGCGCGAGTGCAATGTTAGAGATGAAGAACGCGGGTGCCTATAACATTGCGCAGAACGAAGCGACGTGCATTGTGTACGGCATGCCGCGCGAAGCGGTGGCGATCGGCGCAGTGCATGAAAGTGCGCCGCTTGAAGATATTGCCTCTCGTGTTTTTGCCCATTTGGGCGGCGCACGTACCCAAGCGATTCGCGTTTAGGGAAAGTCGACATGTCCGAAAACATCTATCTGGCACGCCAACCGATTATGGATCGCGCTGGACAGTTGTTCGGTTTCGAACTGCTTTTCCGCCGCGGCGACACCGCGCATTCGGACGTGTTAGACGGTATGCAGGCAACGTCCACTGTG
>DATEOW010000003.1:0-3355 GCA_035273665.1 Burkholderiales bacterium
TGAAGACGCCTTTTATTTCCGGCGGCACCCTCTATAACTTATCGGGCCGGCCTAATGCGCTTCATTCCATCGCGCATATGCATGATTGGATTGATCGCCGTAGCACACTGACTTGGGCGCTGGCGAAGCTCAGGCTGCGCCCCTGGACTGCCGATGAGAAAATTCCGCTTCCAGCGGCGGAGGAATGCGGCCGCGATTCATTCCTCGATTTGAAGGGAACGGAAACGAGTGCTCTGCCGCTCTATGCGCAGCGGCAGTTGTTCTACTGGCGTCATGCGGAACAATTCTTCGGATCCCCGCGTACGGCGGAATTGTCCGCTCAGGAACGTGCTGCCGCCATGAGCGTGTGAACAGCGGCCATTTGATCGGCCAGCTTTTCACGCAGCACTTCGCCTAGAAGAATAACTGCGGGTCCATCACCCATCTGCGAAGCGAGTGTGGGAAGCTCCCGCAAAATTCCGTAGCGGACTTGTGCTTGCGCGAGCGAGGCGCTTTCCACCAATGCAATGGGTGTGTCCGCGGAACGGCCGCGGGCGATCAAAGTATCGGCAATTAGCTGGGATTGGCCGGCCCCCATGTAGATGGCGGCGGTATCCGCACTCAAGGTAACGGCGACCCAATCGCTCGCGCTTTGCGTCTCGCCAACGCGAGGCGTGACGAAGACGACATTGCGCGAGAGTCCCCGACGCGTTAACGAGACGCCAATGTGCGCACTGGCGGCGAGCGCTGCAGTAACGCCGGGCACGATCTCGACCGGGATACCCGCCGCCTGCAAAGCGTCGAGTTCTTCTTGCGCGCGTCCGAATAGCATGGGGTCGCCGCCTTTAACGCGGACGATCCGTTCATACTTCTGCGTCGCGTCGATCAGACGTTTGTTAATGAATTTTTGCGCGGTGGAATGTTTGCCGCAGCGTTTGCCGACGGCGATCTTGTCTGCATTTTTCGCGAGCGCGATGACTTCCGGATGCACGAGCGCGTCATAGAAGACGATATCCGCTTGCTCAAGCACCCGTGCCGCGCGCAGCGTCAGGAGATCGGGTGCGCCGGGACCAGCGCCGATGAGATAAACCGTTGCCATCGCTTAACTTTCAATCATCCCTGCTGCCACCGTCTGATTCGTCGCTTCATCGATAAGAATGAAGGCCCCGGTCGCGCGATTCTCGGCATAGCGATCGGCGAAAATCGGTTGCGCGAGGTTGATGCTGATATTGGCGATGTCATTCATCGCCAGTGCGGAGGGTGCCGGTAGTTTTTCCATGCTGTGGATATCAAGCTTGTGATTGATGGCTGCAATTTTCGCTTTGACGGTGCGCGCAGTGTGTTTGAGTAGATAACGCGCAGCCGGGTTCAATCCCTCCGTGGAAAGCCAGCACACCGTCGCTTGGATCGACTTGAGCGCCTGCGGCGCCGACGCGGCGAGCGCAATCATGTCGCCGCGCGAAATGTCGATCTCATCCTCGAGCAAGAGAGTGGTCGAATCGCCGGCGACAGCAAGATCCTGCGATCCATCGACGCTGACGATATCGCGGATACGAGTCGTGCGATTGGCCGGCAATACGACGACTTCATCACCGACGCGAACGACACCCGATTCCAGACGCCCCGCGTAACCGCGGAAATCGAACACTTCTCCCGCTTTAGCGGGAACGGGACGGGAGAGCCGAGCGCTGAATTCTTTTGCGTCGGCTTGGCCGGGGCGGACAACGTATTGCACAGGGAAGCGCATCGGCGTGTTGGCCGTGTCGTTCTGCACTTCGATGCTTTCCAGCGCTTCGAGAAGCGTGGGGCCCTTGTACCAGGGGAAAGTATCGCCTCGATCGACCACCATATCGCCAAGCAGCGCTGAGACGGGGAAGAATCGCAGGTCCTTGATGCCCAGTTTGTCGGCGAAGGCGAGGAAGTCTGTTTTGATCTTGTCAAAGACGGCGGGGTCGTTGTCGACCAAATCCATCTTGTTCACAGCGACGATGATGTGTTTGACGCCCAGTAAATGCGAAATATAGGTATGGCGACGTGTCTGCGGAAGCACGCCTTTGCGGGCGTCAATCAGAATGAACGCAGCGTCGGCGGTCGATGCGCCTGTCACCATATTGCGCGTGTATTGCTCGTGGCCAGGTGTGTCCGCGATGATGAATTTGCGCTTGGCTGTCGCGAAATACCGGTAGGCCACGTCGATGGTGATGCCCTGTTCTCGTTCCGCTTCCAGGCCGTCGGTGAGCAAGGACAGGTCGAGATACTCGACGCCTTTTTTGGCGGAGGCGCGCGTGACCGAAGCGAGTTGATCTTCGAGCACCGCGCGCGTGTCGTGAAGCAAACGGCCGATAAGCGTGCTCTTGCCGTCATCGACGCTACCCGCGGTAATGAAGCGCAGTACGCCGAGGTCTTCGTGATTTTCTATTGCGCCCATATTAGAAATACCCTTCTTTCTTGCGACGCTCCATGGACGCATCGGAGGTTTGATCGTCCATGCGGGTGGCGCCGCGTTCGGTAATGGTGGTCACCGTGGTTTCGAGAATAATTTCGCCTACGGTTTTCGCCGGCGTTTCCACCGGGCAAGTGCCGGAAATGTCGCCCACCGTGCGGAAGCGCACTTCCACCTCTTCGACCTTGTCGCCCTCTTTTGCCGGAGTGAGATGCGTCACTGGCACCAATAGGCCATTCTTGCGTACGACTGGGCGCTTATGAGCGTAGTAAATCGACGGCACTTCCAGTTTTTCGCGTTCGATGTATTGCCACACATCCAATTCGGTCCAGTTGCTGATGGGGAATACCCGCATGTGCTCGCCTTTGTGCACGCGCGTGTTGTATAGGCTCCACAGTTCGGGTCGTTGATTCTTCGGATCCCATTGACCGAACTCGTCGCGGAAGGAGAAGACGCGCTCCTTGGCGCGCGCCTTTTCTTCGTCGCGTCGCGCACCGCCGATACAAGCGTCGAAACCGAACTCGGCGATCGCTTCAAGTAGCGTGACAGCTTGCGCTGCATTGCGGCTGTCGAGCGGACCACGCAAACGCACCGTGCCGCGTTTGATCGAGTCTTCCACCGAACGTACGATCAGGCGTTCGCCAAGCTCTTTGGCGCGACGGTCGCGGAATTCGATGACCTCCGGATAATTGTGTTCCGTGTCGATGTGGAGCATGGGGAAGGGGAAGCGGCCCGGCCGGAACGCTTTTTCCGCGAGCCGCAGAAGCACGATCGAATCCTTCCCGCCGGAAAAGAAGACCACCGGGTTCGCGCATTCGCCTGCGAGCTCGCGCATGATGTGGATGGCTTCGGATTCCAGCCAATCGAGATGACTGCGTTTCGGCAGCTCATACTCTTGTGATGTCGATTTCAATACGGCACTCATTTCACGCT
>DATEOW010000004.1:0-3043 GCA_035273665.1 Burkholderiales bacterium
ATCGAATGCCTGATCACCGACGACACCGCCCACGCCTTCAATATCGCGCAACAATTGGATGCGCTCAATCGCGAGCGTCGCCAGGTCGAAGCGGGCATGCAGCGGGACGCCGAGGAATTTCTTGCATCCATCGATACGCAAGCTGCCGGCAGCCTGGTCCTCTATGACGAGAAATGGCATCAGGGCGTGATCGGCATTCTCGCGTCACGCCTGAAAGATCGGCATCACGTTCCGGTCATCGCGCTCGCTCCGGCGGATGGCGATACGCTACGCGGCTCCGGCCGCTCCATTGCCGGTCTGCATCTGCGCGATGCGCTCGATCTGGTCGACAAGCGCGCGCCCGGCATGCTTCTACGTTTTGGCGGACATGCGGCCGCAGCCGGGTTAACGCTGCGTAAACGGGACGTCGACGGGTTCCGCCTTCTCTTCGGGTCCGTTGTGACGGAAATTTTGGGCGGCGCAGCAACGCGCAGCTGGGAAAGCGATGGTGCGCTCGAAGGCGCTTACCTCAACCTGGACGTGGCGCGGCTGCTTCAAAACGAAGTGTGGGGCCAGGGCTTTCCTTCCCCCCTGTTTTGCAATGAGTTACGCGTCGAACGCCAACGCGTCGTCGGCGAAAAACATTTGCGGCTACGGGTGATTGCCGATCAACGCCCCTGCGATGCCATATTGTTCCAACAGGATCAGCCACTACCCGAGAAAATTAAAGCCCTCTACAGATTGGAAATCAACGAATACAATGGCGCCCAGAATTTGCAACTCAATCTAGAGTACTGGGAGGCGCTCTAGCCGTCGCTGTAGTTCGTCAGGAGAAAAATATCAATGAGCGTAAAAATTCGCTTCGAATGGCCTAAGGGGTCTCTCACCGCAACACTGCAAGACACGCCCACAACCGCAGCGCTCGTCAAGGCGTTGCCCATCACCGCCGCAGCCAATACCTGGGGAGACGAGGTTTATTTCCAAGTCCCCGTTCGAGCCGAACTGGAAGCATCCGCAAAACAAGTCGTTGAAGTCGGCGCGGTGTGCTTTTGGGTCGAAGGTTCTTCGCTGGCTTTACCCTGGGGTCCTACGCCCATTTCAGAGGGCAGCGAACCGCGCCTTGTCACGCGCTGCAACGTGCTGGGCAAGTTCGACGGCGATGCCAAACAAATGGCAAGCGTGCGCGACGGCGATAAAGTCCACGTGACCTTGGCCGACTGAACGAGATGGAGCGCAAGCGCATCAGCTCGAGCAAAATTCGCGCGGTGGGCTACGACCCCAAGACGCAGACGCTCGAAGTCGAGTTCAACGACGGCAAGGTCATGGCCTACAGCGGCGTATCGCCCGAGATGCACCGCCGGTTCATGGCCGCACCCTCCCCCGTCAGTTTTTTTGAAGACAAGATCGAAGAAGATTTCAAGGGACGAAGGCTGTAGCCGGGCATCCATCGATACAGGGGGGGGGAATCGAAAATGGATAGAAGAAAAAGTATGAAACTCGCGGCAGGCCTTGCCTGCGCCGCGTTCCTACCGCGAACGCTATTCGCCCAAGCGGCGCCGGCAGTCGATCCGAAAAATAAGCTGGGACTCGAAGTCGATTTCGTCGCGACGCCCAACGAAATCGTCGATGCGATGCTCCAGCTCGCCAAGGTCGGCAAAAGCGATGTGGTCTATGACCTGGGATGCGGTGACGGCCGTATCGTCATCGCCGCTGCAAAGAAGTTCGGTGCGCGCGGCGTCGGCATCGATATCGACCCCGATCGCATCAAAGAAGCGAACGAAGCGGCCAAGAAAGCCGGCGTCACGGATCGCGTTAAATTCATCCAAGGCGATTTGTTCGAAGCGGACTTCCGCGATGCAACCGTCGTCGCGCTTTTTCTCAAGTGGAACTACAACCGTAAATTGCGCCCTCGTCTGTGGGAACAGTTGCGGCCCGGCACGCCGGTGGTCTCGCATGAACACGATTTCGGCGAAGATTGGCCGCCCACGAAACAAGTCGCGGTAAACGGCAAGACGGTTTATCTCTACACCGTGCCGAAGAAGATATAACGATTAGAGGATGGGAGGAGTCGTGAAAGCGTTGCCAAAATCCTTGCGCGAAAGGCCGCTGGAATGGCTGGTCTTTGCCTTGCTCATCGCCTATAGCTTCGCGAGCCTTCTGCACTTCTCGCACAACGCGATCTATCTGGAGCGATATCCAAATATGCCTGCATGGATCACGCGCTCCGGTGTCATGGCTGCATGGGGCGTGGTTGCGGCGGTGGGCCTTTGCGGGTTGGTGTTGCTGCGTTATGTGAATCGTTTGGCCGGTCTCATCGTCCTGAGCGTTTATGCGGCGCTCGGCTTCGACGGCTTGGCGCATTACTGCCTCGCACCGATATCAATGCACGGCTTCGATATCAACTTCACGATCTGGGCAGAAGTGGTGGCCGCTACGGCGCTGCTCGGCAGCCTGATGATGTGCGCCCCACGGCGCGGAAATGCGTTCAGCGTTCGGCGTTGATTGTCCGCGGTGCGCGGGGTGGGGACTTCTTGAATTTCGGCAGAGGGCCGGCAGAAGCCGTGCGCGTCCAAACTTCTGCGACCTCGGCGACGGCGGCCTCGGGTTCCGGCTGCGACGCCATTTGCAGTGTCGGCTTGACCGGCGGAGCCTCCGGCTGCGCGGTAACGCTTTGCAAACGTTGACGCGCTTCGAGCCATGCTAAAGAACTTTCGTACTTCGGCGCATTGAATTCCGCGTTGGCTGCCGGTGTGGCGCGGCGCTCATGACGGCGTCTGTCTTCATAAACCTCGCGCCGCATCTCTTCTGCCGCCACCCGGGCCTGCTCATGGGCCTGCTCATAAGTGACGTCGTTCAGGCTGCGATGGAAAACACGGCGAAACGCTTCGCGCGATGTTTTTTCCGATGCAGCACTGCGAAATCTGATCACCGCAAACTCCCGAATGAACTGCGTAGTCGCTGCCCTGGTTACTGCAGGAGGTTCTGCAAGGGCCGCGCCTGCATTGCAGCGCTTGTCGCCGCGTGGGACAGCGCCTACGCGCGGATTCTAGCCTATCCGGCACGA
>DATEOW010000005.1:0-4578 GCA_035273665.1 Burkholderiales bacterium
TCATTCAGCGTTCGCCCGGCCTAGTCGCCGAGCCTAACCATTAAAACGTAATCCAATTTCGACTTTGCCCCACATGGCTAGCCCCCTAACTTTTCTGCGTCAACGCTTCGCGGCACGCCGCGATTCCGAACATGAACAGGCGATATTGCGCTTGGTCGTCGGTTGTGCGCTCACGATCTACTTAGCGCCAAAAGGGCTTCAGGGCACCACGCAATGGGAGTTCATCGGCGTCCTCGTGGCATTTCAAGCCGCCGCCTGGGCCATTTTTGTCGCGATCATCGCCCGACCACAAGTCTCGAAAACACGGCGACTATGTGGTGCGGTCGTAGATAGCGCAACTGCAAGCTATTTCATGGTCCAAACGGGCATTGAGGGTCTCCCCTTATATCTCGTCTACTTATGGATCATCTTCGGCAATGGATTCCGCTACGGGAGCAAATTTCTACTGAGCACCTTGGCGTTGAGCGCAATCGGTTTCATCACGGTTCTTGCAACGAGTGATTTTTGGAAAGCCCATCTGAACATCGGTGTGTTGATGTTGATCGGCATGATCATTCTTTCCTTGTATGCACGTAGCCTCATTGATCGCTTGTCGATTGCCTTAGTGCGTGCGGAAGCTGCGAACGTTGCAAAGCGCCAATTCGTTTCTACCATGTCGCACGAAATGCGCACGCCGTTGAATGCCATTATCGGCATGGCGCAATTGCTCCACGACACAAAATTAACGAATGAACAAGCCGAAATGCTCGACACCGTGGATGCCGCATCACGCAGCATGTTGGATCTTGTTAATGACGTGCTCGATTTCTCAAAAATTGAAGCAGGGAAGCTGTCCCTCAATGAGGAAGATTTTGACCTTTACGCTTTAGTGAATAGCGCGGCGCAAGTATTGCGTGGCCAGGCGGAGCGAAAGGGCTTGGCTTTCCATGTTTCAGTCATGCCGGATGTGCCCCCCTATGTCCACGGCGATCCAGCACGAATCCGCCAGGTACTCGTAAACCTCCTTGCCAATTCGGTGAAATTCACCGATCGCGGCGAAGTCACTTTGCATGTAGCGAGGATAAGCGACGATGCGGATGAAGTGAAATTGAAGATATCCGTGCGAGACACTGGCGTTGGAATCGCGCCGCAACTTCAACAGCGAATCTTCGAGAGTTTCACACAAGCCGATCAAAGCGTTACCCGAAGATACGGTGGGACGGGGCTGGGGACGACTATCTCAAAACAGTTAGTTGAGTTAATGGGCGGGCGGATCGGTGTAGAAAGCGCAGTAGGGTTAGGTAGCACTTTCTGGTTCGAGATCGCGCTCCGTAAAAATCGCTCGCATGACGAAGCGCTGGACAAAGCCGCCCTCGATGGCCATCGTTTTTTGCTGGCCGGTGTGGACAAGGCGAATGCGTACGAATTGACGCACCTCATCGAAAGTTGGGGCGGCACGGCTATTCGCAGCACCCTGGAAGAGGCGGGCGTATTAGCGGCAGCGCAATCGAGACAAGAAGAGCCCTTTACCTGCGCATTAGTCTACGGGGCGTCCGAATCTGAAGCTCAGACTGTGCACGCTCGCATGTTAAGGGGTCTCGGTTCTCATCGCTTACCTTTAATTTTATGTACATCGATGAATAGCGGGGTATCCATAGACCGAACCGCGAGCGCCTTTTCCGCAGTATTGAAACTGCCGGTGGAGAAGAGCCTTCTCTTCAATGCGCTCCATAACCTCTCTATTCCGCCTAACGCAGAAGGCGTCGTCTTCATATCGGATTATTTGAAACGGAAGGACGCCGCTCAGTCGCTGAAAATCCTCATTGCGGATGACAACGCAACGAACCGGTTAGTGTTGGCTCGGATACTCGAACGCGCCTCGCACAAGGTAATCGCCGTGGAGAGCGGGGATGAGGCACTGGACGCACTCGAGCGCGACACCTTCGATTTGGTTATTTTAGATAGGAATATGCCCAATATCGGTGGCGTCGAGGCTGTGCGTGCTTTGCGGGTTCTCGAGTTGGGAAACATGCGGACGCCAGCGATAATCCTCTCTGCCGACGTAAGCGAAGACGCCAAGCAGGAGGCGATAAGAGCTGGCGCGGATCTCTATTTGACGAAGCCGGTCCAGTCCGCGCTACTGCTCGAGGCGATTAGCAGCCTCGTGGAAAAAAAGGAACCTGGAGAATTGCGGGGCGCCGTGCATGCGCAACAGGAGTTGGGGGCCGCCTTAAATTATGAGACCCTCGCGCATCTAAAGGAACTGGGGTCGACGGACGATTTTCTCGATAAGTTGGTTCACATGTTCCTTAATGACAATACCACTCTCCTTCAAGAGATGCGTCGCGCTGCGGAGTCGAAGCGGTTCGATGAGGTGCGTTCTTTAGCTCATGCGCTGAAAGGTTCAGCAGGCAGCGTCGGTCTAGATCGCCTTACTGGACTCTGTAACGAGTTGCAAAAAGCACCCGAAGGCGATCTTCGCTTGCGAAGCGCCACACACATCGAATCCGTCCAAAACGAATTCGAACTGGCACGCGGCGCCCTGCTCGCCTACCTAAAAAGCGCTGATTCCAAAAGCGACATCGGCAAATGATCAGGCCGCTTCTGACGCTCCGAATGCTTTGACAACGTCGTGTTCCATCAATCCGGTGCGCCGCCCTTGAGCTGCCACCAGGCGCTTCATCATCTTTAAATCGCGCTCTTCCAGGTTCATGGCGGCATCTACCCAAATCTCGACAATGCGATCCATTTCTTCGCGAGTAATAGGATGAATTTCTTGGCGTGCCGCATGTATTGCATTCATTCCAACGCGTCGTTTGCGATTCTGCGCAATCCACTGATTCGTCGCCTGTACCCCCGCGCCCTTTGGGACGACTAAGTCAATAACGCCCATCCCCAATAATTCCGGCGCTTTAAACAAGCGTCCGGAGAGGATCATTTCTTCGGCCGGCCTCATGCCGATGCGGCGCGCAAGTAAGCTGTAGGCACCCATACCCGGAAAGAGATTAAACAATATTTCGGGCAACCCCATCGTGGCCTGTTCTTCGGCGATGATGACATCGCTCGCCAAGGCGGTTTCGAATCCGCCGCCAAGCGCATCCCCTTGGACCAGAGAAATGGTTGTTAGCTCTTTTATAAAATGATTTCTAACTCGCGGATAGATGCAATCAACACAGGCGCGCGCATAGTTAAAGAGCGTTGGACGATCCTTCATGCGAATCAAAGCCTGAAAGAGGGCGAGATCACCGCCCAGGTTAAACACCCCGCTCACGCGGGAGGCGATGACGTAGTAATGAGCGCGCCGTGGTCTGCCCTCGTGAAGTACGAAGCCTTTCTGTTGCTCTAAAAGGCTATCTTGAGCGCGAATGTCGTGCAAAAGAGAAGGCGAAAAGCAGGGATTCCCGAGGGGATTAAGGAAAGACCATAAGGTTGCGCTTTCAGCGTCAAATTCCATCTGATACTGAGTGGACGAGCTCGGGTCAAAGGCTCGTAGACTGCTTAGTTCTGTAGTGTTCATGAAATACTCTCTCCGGTTCGACGATTGAGGATGTCGGACGCAAAGAAAGCCAAGTGCGCTCTGCTTGTGAGTGTCTTCCGACAAACCTGAAAGCTGCCTCGCTTACTCCCTGGGACAAATTTAACGACTGATTGCTAAATTTTGCAATTGACCCACGTCTATAAAGCACGGTTTCCGGTGATAACTCCTTGTCGATCGGCTAAGTATGGAGTGCCAAACCGTCGATTCGGCCGGAAGCGGCCTTGTTATGGCACCCGAAACGGCGCGTCATGGAAGTGGCGGCTGCTTAATTTGGGGTTTTTAAACTGGTCCTTCCTCCAAGACGCGCGATGTCATGAGGCGGTCAGTGCTTTAGGGCGGAGCCATCTTCCGGAACCTATAAAAGGAAAAAATTCCAGCCACTTTGACACTGGGATTTTTTTCTGGCCCTGACGATGACTCGCAAGGTGGGCTGTCATTCATAGAGGGATCCGACGATGGCCTGCTTTGGCTGCCCCCAACGGGGTTAAGGCCAAATTGTGGCGCAGCAACGCTGGAGGATTGTGGCTTCCAGATCACGCGCCTGCGGTGCATGGGTTCCATCCCAATGCCTCCGGCATTGTCGTACCGAAAGCACGCTTCGTCGCCCAGGTCGCACAAAGCAAAACGCCCGAGCTTTAGGCTCGGGCGTTTTCCTTTTGGGTCCTGACGATGACCTACTTTCGCGTGGGCAATCCACACTATCATCGGCGCGACGTCGTTTCACGGTCCTGTTCGGGATGGGAAGGCGTGGGACCAACGTGCTATGGTCGTCAGGAATTCTGTGGTCTACGCTGCTTATCGTCTAAGCAATGAGCAACGCAGACGCATAGGATTGGAAGAAGTAAGTATTGGATAGTGCTTGCACCTGACAAGATATCTGCTGATATCTTGAAGCACAAATTCATTCTAGAGCTCGAACTACAACTTAGTGTTATAGGATCAAGCCGCACGGGCAATTAGTATCGGTTAGCTTAACGTATTACTACGCTTCCACACCCGACCTATCAACGCGGTGGTCTTCCGCGACCCTTTAGGGGGATCAAGTCCCCGGGAGATCTCAT
>DATEOW010000006.1:0-187279 GCA_035273665.1 Burkholderiales bacterium
ATTTTCGGCACGACACCGACCTATTTCGATGTCGGCAGACCCGCGGCGCGCCAAGCCGCAAGGCCGCCTTCCAGGGGTACCGCATGAGCAAAACCGAGCTTTTTGAAAAGGGCGGCGGCTCCCGCCGCGCGAACCCCTTTGTCGCACACCACGATAAGCGGTTTGTTCTTGAACCGTTGCAACTCCGCAATTCGAGTCTCTATTTCCTTGAAGGGAAGATTTCGCGCGTTGAGGATATGGCCTTGAGCATAGTCGTCCGCATCGCGTACGTCGACGACGGCGGCGTCCTCTTTGTTCATCATCAGCGTGGCGTTGAACGGCGACACCGCGCCGCTCCCACCCTTCCGCAATGAGGGCCAGATCAACATGCCGCCGCTGATCAATGCCAGCGCGACCCAATGGATGTTTTCGAGAATGAATTTCATGAACTCGTTCAATGGCGCATCTGTGCGCCTACGTTAGCGGAAAGAATCGGCCTGCGCATCCGCGCAATCGACGGGAAGGCGCGTATTATAGAAGCAATTGCATGCACTTACCGTTTCCTAGCGATGAAGAAATTGGTCTTGCTTCGCCATGGCGAAAGTCAATGGAATCTCGAGAATCGTTTCACCGGCTGGGCTGACGTGCCGTTGACGGCGCGGGGCGAGACCGAGGCTCGCACGGCTGGACGTCTACTGAAGGCCGAGGGCTTCGGCTTCGACCAGGCCTATACCTCGCAGCTCAAACGCGCCATTAAAACGCTTTGGCTGGCGCTCGAAGAAATGGACCAGATGTGGCTGCCGATTCAACATTCCTGGCGGCTGAATGAGCGCCACTATGGCGCCCTGCAAGGATTGAACAAAGCCGAGACCGCCGAAAAATTCGGCGAAGCACAAGTGCTTCAGTGGCGCCGGAGCTACGACATCCCGCCGCCGCCGTTGAGCCCGGACGATCCGCGTCATGTTGCCGGCGACCCGCGTTATAAAAATCTCGCACCGCATGAGTTGCCGTTGAGCGAGTGTCTGCGCGACACGGTTGATCGTTTCATGCCCCTTTGGAACGACACGATCGCACCGGCCATAAAGCGAGGCCAACGCATCGTTATCGCCGCCCACGGCAACTCGCTGCGCGCCTTAGTGAAGTACCTCGATGACATGACGAATGAGGGCATCATTGGCGTGAACATCCCGACCGGCATTCCCCTGGTCTACGAATTGACCGACGAACTGAAACCGCTACGCAGTTATTATTTGGGCGATCAAGAAGCTATTGCCGCAGCGGCAAAAAAAGTAGCGGATCAAGCCAAAGCGCGGAATTGAAACGCCGGGTTTGCGCGGCCGCGCTGCTGTTCTCGCTATGCAATGTAAACGCCTCCGAGCAAGACGATCTGCGCGCCCTGCGCGAGCGCCTACAAGAGCTACGCAGCAAAGTCGCCGATACGGAAGGTGCGCACGCGGAGGCAGTGGACGCATTGCGCGAGTCCGAAACCGCGATTTCGAATGCGAACCGTGCACTGCGCGAACAATCGTCCCAACAGGCGCAAGTCGAAAGCGACTTGCAACGGCTGAGCGCTGAAAAGGCCGCATTGAACAAAAATCTCGATGCGCGCCAAGGCGAATTGGCGCGCATCCTTTATGCCCGCTACGTCGCCGGAGAGCCGTCCCTACTTCGCAGCCTACTTTCCCGTGACGAGTTGGGCGAAGCCGGACGGGGATTGGTCTATCAAAGCTACCTCCTCCGTGCCCAGGCAGCACTCATCGGGAAATTGCATGAGGAACTTGCGCGCCGCCGCGATTTGGAAAGCCGGACCTTAGGCAAACAACAGGAGTTGCACGACCTGGCGGCGGCACAAAGCCGAGAACGCCAAAATCTGTTCGCCCAAGCCGCCGAAAAGCGCAAGTTATTGGCCAAGCTTGCGCAGCAGATTAAGCAACAGCGCCAGGCGCTCCAGAGCGCACAGCGATCCGAAGCTAGGCTTGCGCGTTTAGTCGCAGAGATCAACAAGGCACTGAGCAAAAAGCCTAAATCCCCGCCTCCCCGGCAAAGGCGAGGTCCCCGGAATGAACGTGTCCCGGATCCGTCTTCGCCTCACGGCGCCTTCGGTTCCCTCAAAGGGCGACTGAGCTTGCCGGTCCCGGGGGAACTTGAAGGCCGTTTCGGCACTCCACGACAGGGGAGCGGCCTGGCGAGTAAAGGGATTTTTATCCGCTCCCGGGAAGGCGTAGAGGTCAGGGCGGTAGCGGGCGGACAAGTCGTCTTCGCCGATTGGCTACGCGGCTTCGGCAATCTGCTGATCCTTGACCATGGCGACGGGTACATGACGGTTTACGGTAATAACGAGGCCGTCCTCAAACACGTCGGCGATGCGGTAAAGGTAGGCGATGCAATTGCTACCGTAGGGAGCAGCGGCGGCAACGAGACCGCCGGTTTATACTTCGAAATTCGTCACCAGGGACAGCCCTTCGATCCGCTGCCTTGGGTAAGGCTCAAATAATCACGGATCTTTCGTATCGCACTTCGCAGTCGGAGCAGCATCGCATGAGCAATACAGCAAAACAGTTCGGCCTCGTCTTCAGCGGTCTTGTGGCGGGCATTCTGCTCGCGCTTAGCTTCCTCGCGCTCGCGCAGCGTGAAGCGGAGTATCCGCTGCCATTGGACGAGATGAGCGCCTTTACCCGCGTCTACGGCGCGATCAAGGAAAGCTACGTCGAGCCGGTAGAAGATAAGAAACTGCTTACCGAGGCGATTAACGGCATGCTCGCCGGGCTCGATCCTCATTCCGCCTATCTCGATGCGGACGCATATAAAGAGTTGCGCGCCAGCACGGACGGCGAGTTCGAAGGCCTAGGGATCGAAGTCGGAATGGAAGAAGGCTTTGTCAAAGTCGTTTCTCCCATCGAAGACACCCCGGCTTTTAAAGCGGGGCTCAAACCCGGCGATCTGATCATCAAACTCGACGACACACCGGTCAAAGGCATGACCCTGGCTGACGCAGTCAAGCGCATGCGCGGCAAACCGAAGACGGCGATTCAGCTCACGGTAATGCGAAAAGGGGAAGCCAAACCGCTGGTCTTTAACATCGTGCGCGATGTAATCCGAACACAAAGCGTCAAATCCAAAATGATCGAGCCGGGCTATGGATATGTTCGCGTGACGCAATTTCAGCGGCACACAGGCGAAGACTTGGTCAAACATTTGAACGGTCTTTATAAGACCGGCCCGCTTAAGGGCTTAGTGCTCGACTTGCGCAACGACCCCGGTGGCATCCTAGACGGCGCGGTCGGGGTGGCGGCGGCTTTTCTGCCGCCCAAAGTGCCGGTCGTTTCTACCGACGGTCGGGTACCGAATGCCAAACGCAAATTCATTGCAGCGCCGGAAGATTATTTGCGCGAAGGCGGCCCCGACTATTTGAAAAATCTGCCCACTCCAGTGAAGAACGTTCCGCTCGTTGTCATCGTGAACGGCGGCTCAGCGTCCGCCTCCGAAATCGTCGCAGGCGCGCTACAAGATTACAAGCGGGCAACGATTATGGGCACCCAGAGTTTCGGTAAAGGCTCAGTCCAGTCGATCATTCCGTTGAGCAAAACAACTGCGATCAAACTGACGACCGCGCTTTATCACACGCCTCAGGGGCGCGTAATCCAAGCCAAAGGAATCACGCCGGATATCTCTGTGGAAGAGCCCGGAGCGCCTTCTCGGATGTTGCGTGAAGCCGACCTGCTTAAGCATCTCTCCGGCGATGAAAAAGAGGACTTCGAGAAAGCCCGTGCCGCGGTTGAAGCAGCCGCTGCCGAAAAAGATGACGCCACCCCGCCGAAGACGGAAACGCCTGCCAAGCCGATCGAGTTCGGTTCGGCTGACGATTTTCAACTCAAGCAGGCAATCAATCATCTAAAAGGGTTGCCTGTACTGGCGAAGCTCGAGAAGCCAACGGCAACGACTGCGGCGGCGACACCCGAAGCGACCGACAAAGCCAAGAAAAACTGAATCGAGTAGAAAAGAAAAAGCCGGCTAACATAAGCCGGCTTTTTTATTTGCTAAGGCCCTCTCATGCATAGCTCTATCCTTTTGCCCGCATTCGCGCTCGTTGTGCTCACCGCCATTGTGGCCGGCGCTTTATACCGTGAGCGTTTCAGCGAAATGAGGCGCAAGCGGCTTGACCCGCAATCTTTGTCGACGTCGGCGAACATCAGGCAGTCGCTCGACAACACGCAGGCCTCGGACAATTTCAAGAATTTATTCGAAATGCCCGTTCTTTTTTATACGCTCTGCGCCTTTCTTGCCGCCGGTCAGGTCGTCTCAAGCTTTTTCGTCGTCGGGGCATGGTTGTACGTGCTCTTGCGTTACGTTCATAGTTACATCCATCTCACCTATAACCGGGTGATGCATCGCTTTCTCGCTTACGTGCTCAGCATGCTCGTGTTGTTTACGCTGTGGGCCGTCTACGGCATACGCCTCTTCATTGCGACGTTTCAAAGCGCATGAACGACGAACAGCTACTGCGCTATTCGCGGCATATCCTCCTGCCGGAGATTGATGTACCGGGCCAAGAGAAAATCTTAGCGGCCCATGCGCTCATTGTTGGCGCGGGCGGGTTAGGCTCCCCCGCCGCGTTGTACCTCGCCGCCGGCGGTGTAGGTCAGTTGACGCTCGCCGATGGCGATGAAGTCGATCTCACGAATCTGCAGCGGCAGATTCTGCACACACAACAAAGCGTGGGACGAAGCAAAGTGACTTCGGGTCAGGAGGCTTTGGCGCGCATTAATCCGGGCACAGCAGTTGTGCCTTTAGAGGAACGCCTTGAGGGGGCACGCCTTGAAGCGCTCGTGGCCGCATCGACCGTAGTGCTCGACTGCACCGACAACTTCGCTACGCGTCACGCGATCAACCGCGCCTGCGTCAAACATCGCAAACCGCTGATATCCGGCGCAGCCATTCGCTTCGACGCGCAAATCAGCGTCTACGATCTGCGCCGGGCAGACAGCCCTTGCTACAACTGCCTCTTCCCCGAGGAAGGCGAGACGGACGAAATGCGTTGCTCGGTCATGGGTGTGTTCGCGCCGCTCACGGGCATTATCGGCACCATGCAAGCCGCCGAAGCGCTCAAGCTCATCGTCGGCATCGGCGACAGCTTGTGCGGGCGATTGCTGCTCCTAGACGCTTTGACCATGACCTGGCGTTCGGTCAACTTAAAGAAGGACCAGGACTGCCGCGTGTGCCATCGCAGCTGAGGCCGCGTTTAACCATTGGAGAAAAACGAGCCTTCCTATCTTGCCCTTTAGGGCAATAGTTTCGGGCGGGATGAACTGCTAGGGTGCAGCCTCTTTTAACGGGGGGGCGACATGAAAAAGCACAATGCGGCCTGGCGGGCGTTCGCAATCGGTCTGAGTGTCCTTTGGATTATTGGATGTACAAGCACGCCGACTTCCAACGCCCCAGATGCCATCAGCAAAATCACCCAAAGCCAAACTATCCGGCTGGGCTACCGAGAAGACGCCGCGCCTTTTTCCTTCAAATCGCCCACCGGTCAACCAGCCGGCTACTCGGTGGACCTGTGCAAGCGCGTCGTCGGGTCTCTGCAAGGTCAACTGAAACTACCCAAGCTGGATATCCAATGGGTTCCGGTAACCGCAACCAATCGAATCGATCTGGTAACCAACGGTACAGTGGATTTGGAATGCGGCTCCACGAGTCGCACGCTCGGGCGGGAGCAACAGGTGGATTTCAGTTTGCCGATTTTCGTCGAAGGGGGCAGTTTCATTTCCAATGCCACCACGCCGCTGCGCCGTCTCTCGGATCTTGAAGGCCGCAAGCTGGGCGTCATTCCCGGCACCACTACAGACGCCTCTTTGAAGGCTTTACCCTCGCGCGGCATAAACGTGCAGATCGTTCCGATGACGACGCACACGGAAGGCATCGCCGCATTGCGCGAGAAACGCATCGACGCTTATGCGACCGACCGCCTCATTCTGATGGGGGAAGCGATCATGGGTCAGAGCGGCAGCTTTATACTTGCCGACGACTACTTCTCCATGGATACCTACGCGCTCATGATGAGGCGCGACGCCGATTTTCGCCTGGCCGTGAATCGAGCTCTCGCAAGGCTGTATCGCAGTCATGAAATCAAAGGAATCTTGCAGCAAACGTTCGGCGCTCGGATTGCTCCTGCTCCGCTATTGGAAGCGATGTATATATTGAACGCGGTGCCTGAGTGAACGGTGCGGGGGCCGCCCCCCGCGCTCGTTATATGAGTAGAGGCCACTGCTTTTCAAATAGCTCGGCCGGCTTTCGTTTGAAACCGCTTTTAGCATACTGATGCCAGCGACCGACGGCGAAGCTCAACATCAGATTGGCCTGAGGACTGAAATCCCCCGCGTCGGCGCTATCACCCTGCGTCGCCGCGACGCGCAAACATTGCTTGAGAGTGCTTTCGAGTCGATCGTGCAATTGATTGATGCGCGTTTGCAGGCGCGGATTTTCATTCATCAAAACATCGCCAATCAACACGCGCGTCATACCCGGATTTTTTTCGGCGAAGCTCAATAGTAGACCGACAATGGCGCGGGCCTGGGCGAGCCCGTCCTGCTCATCAGCCGTGATTTGATTGATAACAGTGAAGAGGCTATTTTCGATGAACTCGATCAAGCCTTCGTACATCTGCGCCTTGCTGGCGAAATGCCGATATAAGGCGGCTTCGGAAACTTCAAGTCGTTCCGCCAATGCCGCAGTCGTAATTTTTTCGCCTTTGGGGTCCTGCAACATTTCTGCAAGGACCTGCAATATCTGCAATTTGCGTTCGCCCGGCTTCTTGCTGGCCATCCGCCTTCTCCTGAGGAAGCGAAGCTTCCGTGATGCCCTTCATGGCTGCGCCATTCTACTCGCGAGAAGGCGGCGTTGGGTTAGCCCTACAATTGCATGGGGCACAGTTTGTGAAGCAAACGGCGCAAATTTCTCAAGCTACATACCCGAGCGTCGACGTACGCCGGATAGTGCGCCGTGCGGCTTACCCAAATGGTTCTTATTCCGAGTCGATGCGCGGTGCGTAGATTGACCAGCGTGTCGTCCACCATGACCGTACGGCTCGGATGCAGCTTCTCCACTCGAAGCAATTGCCTAAAGGCGTCCACTGAAGGTTTCGGCACGTAGGCGAGATCCTCGATTGCATACACTGCATCGAAGCAGCGGCCAAGCTTGAGGATCTCTAACACCGCGCCGACATAGGTCGCCGGTGCATTGGAATAAAGAATCTTCCTACCGGGCAAATTGCGCACCGCTGCAAGCGCCGCGCGGTCTGCGACGATCATGCGATCAAGCTGGGGAAAGTGGTGTGTCTCCGCGAGGAAATGCGTCGGGTCCGTCTGGTGATGCCGCATCAGGCCCGATAAAGTAGCGCCATAACGCTGCCAATAGTGAGACCGCAAGGCATTGGCGCGTTCTTCTTCCAAACCCAGATGGGCCTGCAAATAGGCGGTCATGCTGCGGTTAATATGCGGAAATATATGCGGCGAAGCATCGTGCAGCGTGTCGTCCAGATCGAAGAGCCAAGTCAGCACAGGAAAAAAATTAACTGATAAAGTGAGTGGGCTTCAACTTAGCTGTTAACCATGCTGCTGTCCCGTTTTTTCACGTTGGAACAACTCATTTTTTCCGAAACTGCGGCGGACCGAGGCATCGACAATCGGCCGGACGCCGCGGCAATGAACAATCTTCGTCGGCTGGCCGCCGGACTCGATGAAGTGCAAATGCTTCTCGGTTTGCCGCTGCAAATCACGAGCGGCTACCGTTGTCCGCAACTGAACCAAGCGGTCGGCGGCGTGGCGCATTCACAGCACTGTCAGGGTCTCGCTGCGGACTTCGATTGCCCCAAATACGGCTCCCCACTAGAAGTGGCTCGCGCGATTGCCGAGTCCGCGATTGAATTCGATCAGTGCATTATGGAGTTTGGGCGCTGGGTACATCTATCCTTCGCGCCGGAGCCACGTCGGCGCGTGTTAAGCATCTACGACAGCGCTGAAGGATATTTGCTGGGTCTTATCGACACGGACGGCAATCAACTCGCGTGAACGTTTATTTGCTGCGAATAAGCGTTCCCACGCCTTCGTCAGTCAAAATCTCGAGTAAGAGCGCATGTTCGACGCGGCCGTCGATGATATGCACGCTCTTTACACCGCTACGTGCCGCGTCAACCGCGGACGCGATCTTAGGCAACATGCCTCCCGAGAGCGTGCCATCCGCAACCAGTTCATCGATAGTTTTCGGCGTTAGGCCCGTCAGTAGATTTCCGCTCTTGTCTAAGACGCCTGGCGTGTTCGTGAGCAGGACCAATTTCTCGGCGCGGAGGACTTCGGCCAACTTACCCGCAACTAAATCGGCGTTGATGTTGTAGGACTCGCCGGCGCGACCTACGCCGATGGGTGCGACCACAGGGATAAAACCGCCCTGCTCGAGCGTGGAGATGACGCTCGGGTCGATTGACTCGATCTCACCGACCTGTCCGATGTCGATCATCTCATCGGGCTTATCCTTGTTCTGCATCATCAACTTTTTTGCGACGATGAAATTGCCGTCCTGGCCGGTGAGCCCGACTGCCTTGCCGCCCGCTTGATTGATTAGTGTGACGATGTCCTTATTGACGGTTCCGGCGAGCACCATTTCGACAACGTCCATGGTTTCCTCGTCGGTGACCCGCATGCCCTGGACGAACTCGCCCTTTTTCCCGAGTTTCCCCAAGACCTGTTCGATCTGCGGCCCGCCGCCGTGCACGACAACGGGATTCAGGCCGATCAGTTTGAGCAAAACTACATCGTGTGCGAAAGAACGTTGCAGGAGCGGTTCGGTCATGGCATTGCCGCCGTATTTCACCACCACCGTCTTGCCATGAAAACGGCGGATATAAGGCAGCGCCTCGGCAAGGGTTTGAGCTTTTTGTGCGGCGGTTTGCGGGTTGACGGTCATGGCATGCCTGCAATGAAGGATGCGCGATTTTACGCGCTCGCCAGCGGAGGCGGCGAAAAGCCAAAGAAAAAGGCGGCCGTAGCCGCCTTTCGGTCGCGTCCAGTCTTACTGGATGGTGATCTGCTTCGCGGTTTCAGTCGCCCGTTTCGGGAGAACTAACTCGAGCACACCATCGGTGTATCGGGCCTGAGCATTCGCCTGATCGACTTCCTGACCGAGGCGGAAGCTGCGAGCGACTTTGCCGTAGTAACGTTCGCTATGGATCACCCGGCCGCCGTTTTCCTTGGCTTCCTTTTCCTGCCGAACTTCGGCTGCGATCGAAACCTGATCGCCATCGATACTAACGTTGATGTTTTCTTTTTTCACGCCCGGGATTTCCGCAAGCACTTTGTACTGCTTCTCATCTTCCGACACTTCCACCTTCAAGCGCTGGGCGCTTTGAGCGCCGTCGCTCATTACCGGGCGCACGAAGAAGCCCTTAAAAAGGTCGTCGACGATGTCGCCCAAGGGATCGTTGTAACGCTGTAGGACTGCCATATTCGTCTCTCCTATCGTAGCGGGCGTAGTCGCCCTGTAGCGCTAAGATGGGGAGGGTCGTTACGGTTTCAAGCCTTTTTTAATGTCGAATTGGGGCACCGTCCAGACCGCGAACCTCCGCTTTGATCTCCAGTTTCTGCAGTACTCCGGCCGCATCACGTACACGCAGTGTGACGGGTATCGTCGTGCCCGCGGACAAGGGGCGCTTCAAATCCAACAGCATCAAGTGATAGCCCCCCGGCTGCAAAGCCACCGTCTGCCCAGCCGGCAGGCTCAAGGCCGTGAGCTGTCGCATACGCATCATATTGCCGTCCATCCGCATCTCATGGATTTCCACGAGGCCGGCCGCTGGCGTCTCGGCTCCGATCAATACAGCTTCGTGCTCGCTTCGAATATCCATGAAAACACCGGTCACCTTTTGCGCACCAACGGTCGCCCGCGCCCAAGGCTTGGAAACGCTCAATTGCGCAAAGCTCGACGATGAAACGAGCCACGCACAGATCGCAGCTGCAACTTTTAGTTTCACTTGTTTCATAGCACGTACCGCGCGAGATCTTCGCTTTGCGCGAGGGTCTTCAACCGTTCGTCCACATAGGTCGCATCCACCCTTATGGAGCGCGGACCGCGATTCCCGGCATCGAAACTGATGTCCTCCAACAGCTTTTCCATCACGGTGTGTAATCGCCGCGCACCGATGTTTTCGGTTTTTTCATTCACCGAAAATGCGATTTCGGCCAGCCGTTTGATTGCATCCTCACGAAATTCCAGCTTTATCGATTCTGTTGCCAGAAGCGCTTCGTACTGGCGAGTTAAGCATGCGTCAGTGTTCGTCAGAATTTTTTCAAAGTCCGCCACGGAAAGAGAGCCGAGCTCGACTCGAATGGGAAAACGGCCTTGCAGCTCGGGAATCAAATCTGAGGGTTTTGCCAAATGAAACGCGCCGCTAGCAATAAATAGGATGTGGTCTGTTTTCACCATGCCGTATTTAGTCGTCACAGTAGTACCCTCGACGAGGGGCAATAGATCGCGCTGAACGCCTTGCCGGGACACATCGGCACCTTGGCTCTCGCTTCGCGTGGTGATCTTGTCGATTTCGTCGAGAAATACGATGCCGTTCTGCTCCGCATTGGCAACGGCCTTGCTTTTCAGCTCCTCGTCATTGACCAAGCGCCCGGCCTCTTCATCAATTAAAAGCTGCAGCGCCTCCTTTACTTTTAGCTTACGCAACTTGCGCCTAGCGCCCCCCATATTCTGAAACATGCCCTGAATTTGCTGCGTCAGCTCTTCCATGCCGGGCGGCGCAAGAATTTCCATTTGCGCTTGCGGTTGCGCAACCTCAATCTCCACTTCGCTTTCGTCCAGATCGCCTTCGCGCAACTTTTTGCGGAATTTCTGCCGTGTCGCAGATTCCTCCCCGCTCTCGGTACGCGGCGTAAAACCTAATTCGCGTGCCGGTGGCAACAGCGCATCCAACAGTCGCTCCTCCGCCGCTTCCTCCGCGCGGGTGCGCACCTGGCGCACCGCCGCTTCGCGCGTTTGCTTCACGCTGATTTCAACCAAGTCGCGCACGATCGTATCGACGTCGCGTCCGACATAGCCCACTTCGGTGAATTTAGTTGCTTCAACTTTGATGAAGGGCGCGTCGGCAAGCTTGGCTAAGCGCCGAGCGATCTCGGTTTTGCCAACGCCCGTCGGGCCGATCATCAGAATGTTCTTCGGCGTGATTTCATGCCGCAGCGGCTCGGCTACTTGCTGCCGTCTCCAACGGTTTCTGAGTGCGATCGCCACCGCGCGTTTGGCTTGGTGTTGACCGATGATGTGTTTATCCAATTCATGGACGATTTCTTGAGGCGTCATAGATGACATGCGTGATTTCTTTCAGCGAGGAATAACGCGATGTGGCGTTATTCGTCCAACACTTCGACCAAATGGTTCTGGTTGGTGTAAATGCAAAGATCCCCTGCAATGGCGAGGCTTTTGCGGACGACGGATTCCGCATCGAGATTTGTGTGATCCAACAAAGCCCGAGCGGCGGCTTGGGCGTAGGGGCCTCCGGAGCCGATAGCGATCAAGCCATGCTCCGGCTCGAGCACATCGCCATTGCCGGTGATGATCAATGAACTTTGTTTGTCTGCGACGGCAAGCATCGCTTCCAGGCGTCGGAGAATGCGATCGGTACGCCAGTCCTTGGCAAGCTCTACGGCGGAACGTAACAAGTTACCTTGATGCTTATCGAGCTTGGCTTCGAAGCGCTCGAAAAGCGTGAAAGCGTCTGCGGTACCGCCGGCAAATCCGGCCAGGATCTTATCGTTGTAAAGACGCCGCACCTTGCGTGCGCCGGCCTTCACAATGATATTACCTAAGGTGACTTGCCCGTCGCCTCCCAAGGCGACTTGCTCGCCACGGCGGACGGACAAAATGGTCGTACCGTGAAACTGTTCCATGGAAAATCAATCGCATCGAGGCATTCCCGATGATATCGGGGCCAGCCGACCGATTTCAATGCGCGGCAAAAAATTACTTGGGTTACTTGCGCGGGATGATGCGGGCGTGCCGATGTACGTTCAGTACGGCAAACAGTGCGATGGTCATTTCGCCGGCGCTGCGTAACACGACCGCCTTGCCGGCTTGCGCAGTTTTTTCCACAATGCCGGCCAACCGGCCGGCATTGACGAAGTCGATGCGATGGACATGCGCGAAGTCGATAAGCACGGGGCTTGCCTTGGCTGCATATTCGCCAAGGTGTTTGAAGAGCGCATCCTGTTGACCGGCGATTTCCCCTTGCAGACGGAAACTATCGTCGCTCGATACACGCACGCCGCTCGCCTCAGGCTTGGGTGGCGCCGGCGCTTGTACTTTTGGGCGGGCCTCCCAGGATGGCGGGGACACTTCATAAGTGACCGCGTAGTCGACCGCCGCCTCTTCAAACTCCTCAAACATGCTGAGTGTTTGATAAAGATCGAGGAGCAACAACCAGAAACACTGCGGCACACTCGGGTCGCCGGCAATTGTTTGCCCACGAAGCAAGGTCAGCATCTGACCTTCGCCGCTGATATAGACCTCTTTTTTTGCGCTGCGTAAGGCTTTGAGCGAATCCAGCAACAAGCTGCAACCGGCCGCATCGATGCTTTCGAGTTTGGCGAAATCCATACGCAACTTGGGTTGCTTCTCGGCAGCTTTACGCAATTGCTTGAAAGCTTCTGCGCTTGCAGCCGTTAAGGGACCGGATAAATTGATATTCGCCGATGCGCCGGGGCGCGTGCCCGCGCTTCCCTCCGGAAGATCAATCCAAGCGGGCGGTGAACGCTCGAACTTAACGATGAAATCGAGAGCTTTTTCTTCGAACTCGCCTTTGCGCCCCATCGATTGATAGACATCAAAACGCATCAGCCATGCGGGCAGACTCCAACTTTCCAGCTTTCCGCCCGCAATCGCTTTGTCCAGCTTGTCGAGCGCCTCTTGGCCTTGGCCATTGGCGAACAGCATCGCCGCCTCTTCGATTGGCGCGGGAACATCGTGTTTGTTCTCGACTTCGACAATGAGAATCGAATTAGGCGAACTCGAGTCTTCCGCGCTAAGCACCAATTCGAATGAGGGCTCCGGCGCCTGTGGCGCCGGCGCTTTTGTGGGTTTGGCGGGTGCGGCCTTCGGCGCGATGCTCTTTGGACCAGCCGCTTTCGCTTTTTGCGTGGGTGCGGCCGGTTTAGCGGGCTTGGCCACCGTCTCGAAATCGATCGAATGGGGGGGCGCGTAATCCGCTTCCTGCTGTGTAGGCGCCTTGGGCAGTTCTGCCCCCCTCGTCTTCGCTACGGGAGTCGCTACGGGCTTGGGCGGGGGCGCGGCCGCTGGGGTGAAATCGATGGGTTGTAGGGGCGCGAAATCGATCGTGTCATCCGTATCCGATGCGAGCGATGGCGTCGCTTGGGGAGCAGGCGCGGCGGCCGGCGGCTTTACCCCGGGCGTGGGGCTGGGCGTTCGAGCAACTTCGGCAGCAGGGGTTGCGCGCGCAGGCGCAACAGGAGCAGGTGCTTTCGCGGCTGATGCGGTTGCTGGCGCTGCGGAAGCGGGCGCTTTTGCGGCCGGTGGTGCCGTTGGCCCAGCCGCCTTTGTCGCCGGTGCCGCATGTTTCTCAGGCGCCGGGGGTGCTTTCGCTACCGGGGGCGGCTTGGGCGCCGGGGCAGCAGCGGGTGCCGGCGTGTCGACGATGGCTTCCGCTTTTTCAACGAAAGACGAAAAATCCAATCCCATCGAGTCAGCGAGATTCTGTTCTGTTGCTTCCGCCGCTTTCGCGGGTGCGGCGGCTGCTTTCTGCACTGGCGCGGGTGTCGCAGCGGGCGTCTGCGCTTTCGCCGTGACAGGCGCCAGTGCAGGCGCCGGTGCAGGCTCTTCATTCGGAATCGATTCCGCACCGCCAACAAGTGAGGCGAAGTCCAAACCCACCGGATTGGGGATCGCTTTTACCTCCGGGGCGGGCGCGGGCGCTGCGGGACGAGCGACCGCCGACTGCGTTTCCGGTCCGGCGTAGTCCGTGAAATCGAGGGAAAACCCTTCCTCGTCGGATGGTCCCTGCGTGAGCGGCGCAGCAGGTTTAGGCGCGTCTGCTTTCTTGACAGGCGCCTTGTTCGCCTTCACCGGCGCTTTTGCCGGTTTGGGCGGTTGTTTCTTGTTGAATAATCCGAACGCCAAGTCGAGCCGTCTGTTAGTTTGGATTGCGAATGCGCAGCAATCGCTTTTCTACCATAGCCTTTTCTACGACGGCAGTAAAAGAAGTGCGCCGACGCGGCTTAATGCGCAAGCAAGGGCCGCTCCAGAAAGGAAGCGTTGGTGTGACCGTTAGAGGGTGGTGGCAATGTAAAAGAAAGCAACATTCTCCCGCTCCCCAACGGCATGGAAGGGTTGCATTGCCGATCGGCGGATGAAGTTCGGACACACGCATCGCATTTTGCGAGCCTCGACCTGAGGCCCTATACGAACCAACAACGACGTCTAATCGCCGTACATTTTCTGCTTCAGCTCGCGGCGCTGTTGTGCCTCGACGGAGAGAGTGGCCGTTGGACGAGCCAGTAGGCGCGGAACGCCGATAGGCTCTCCGGTTTCTTCGCACCACCCATAACTGCCGTCTTCGATACGCTGAAGAGACTCGTCGATTTTTTTCATTAGCTTGCGCTCGCGATCTCGAGTGCGCAGCTCCAGCGCATGTTCTTCTTCGATCGTAGCCCGGTCGGCGGGATCGGGCACCATGTCATTCTCACGCAAGTGTTCGGATGTCGCGCCCGCGTTGTCGATGAGCTGCTGCTTCATGCTCTGCAGTTTTTCTTTGAAGAAGGCCAGTTGCGCGGCGTTCATGTAGTCGCCCTCGGTCATCTTGAGCAGCTGCTCTTCGGTAACGGGCCCTGCGGGAGCTTCAGATTTTTTCACTGCGGTTTGACGAGCCATTGCAAGTCCTTCTCAAACACACCACGCCTTGCGGCTGAACACCCCCTTCGGGGCATCGATCATTATGCGGGGTCCTCACTTGGAGTGACAAGCCGCCTGCTTAAGGGGCGCTAGGAGAACACCGTTTTGGGAAAAGCTCAAGCGCTACATGGCTTGTTCGCATACTTTTCGCCCCTTAGCTTAAATTCTTTGTAACAACAAACCCTTAAGGTACTCCCCTTCGGGAAACGCCAAGGCGAGCGGATGGTCGCGCGCGGCCTGGAAGCGCTTGAGAATACGCACTTCCACGCCGGCATCCGCTGCCGCACCCGCGACGATCTTTTGCAAGAGTTCGGCTGAGATGCCTCCGGAGCAAGAAAAGGTCGCCAAGAGGCCATTCGATCTTAGCAATTTCAGGCCCCACAAATTGATGTCTTTATAGGCGCGAGACGCCTTCTCCGCGTGAGCGACGGTGGGCGCAAACTTGGGCGGGTCCAGGACGATCAAGTCGAATGATTTGCCGGCATCGCGCAGGCCGCGCAGTGCGTTGAAGACGTCGGCTTCCTGCCAATTCAAACGCTCCGGGTCGTAGCCATTCAATTGCGCGTTGAGCCGAGCCAGCCTTAAGGCCTCTTCAGAGCTGTCGATAGATAACACTGCCGACGCGCCGCCCGCCATGGCCGCTAAGGAAAAACCGCCCGTGTAGCAAAAACAATTCAGTACTTCCCGGCCTTGGGCGAGGGTACGAACGTATGCACGATTTTCACGCTGATCGAGATAGAAGCCGGTTTTTTGGCCCTTCGCGACGTCAACGCGATAACGCACACCGCCCTCTTCGATTTCGACCACGGTGTCGCCGGCTCCTCGCAGCCAGCCGCTGCGCAAGGGAAGGCCTTCTATCTCGCGAACATCGACATCGGAACGCTCGTAAAGGCGCGAGCAACCGCTTGCGGCCAGCAAAGCGTCCGCGAGAATCTCACGCCAGTATTCCGTTCCTGCGGCAGTGAATTGCGCAACCAGCAGGTCGCCATAACGATCGCATACCAGTCCCGGCAAGCCGTCGTTTTCGCCGTGAACGAGCCGGCAGGCCTGGGTTGCAAGACCTTGATCATGACGGTAGCGCACTGCTGCATGCACGCGCATGCCCAGCAGTTCTGCGTCGACGATTTCGCCTTCTTCCCATGACCACACCCGACAACGAATCTGAGAATTGGGACTGTAAGCCGCCCAGGCAAGAAAACGCCCGCCCGGTGCGCGTAGGGCAACGGTTGCGCCGCTCTCAACACTGCCCTCGACACGCTCAATGGCGCCGGAAAAAATCCAGGGATGTTTGCGCGCGATGGCCTTCTCTCGCCCGGCCTTGAGATACACCGCCGCGTGCTTCATTTCTTCTTGGCGCGGGGGTGCGCTTTGTCATATGCAAGCGCGAGATGCTGAAAATCCAGGTGGGTGTAGATCTGAGTGGTCGAAACACTGGCATGTCCAAGCATTTCCTGCACGGCGCGTAGATCCCCTGAGGACTGCAGGACATGCGAGGCGAAAGAATGTCGCAACATGTGCGGGTGAACGCTCTGAGTCAAACCCTGCCGCTGCGCGAGTTGTTGCAAGCGCCGACGCAATACGCTTGGGCTGATGCGCTCGCCGCGTGAACCGACGAATAGCGCTTTTTCCTCGGGTCGCGCCAATTCGGCACGCACACCATGCCAAGCGCTCAAGGCTTCGACCGCCTTGTGGCCGACAGGTACCGTGCGCGTCTTGTTGCCTTTGCCAAGCACCGTCACCTCCGCCTGATCGATGACCGTCAACGCATCAGTGACATTTAGTGCGCGTAATTCCGCCAAACGCAGCCCTGAAGAATAAAACAATTCGAACATCGCAAGATCGCACGCGTCCCGCGCAGAGCCCGCCGGAGCATCGAGCAATTGTTGCGCCTCATCCGGACCAAGTAACTTCGGCAGCCGCTTAGCCGATTTCGGCGCGCGGACTCCCATGCAAGGGTTGCTCGGATAAGCGTGATGCCGTACTAGCCAAGTGTAGAAGCCGCGCCAGGCCGACAACATATGCGCGATGCTGCGGCCGTCGAGCCCGCGACCATGTAGCTGCGCCACCATTCGTCGTACTTGAGTCGGCTCGATTTGCACAAGCGCGCAGTCAGGGGTGAGATGTAGCAATTCGCGCAAGTCACGGCTATAACCCCGCAGGGTAGCCGGGCTCAGCCGCCGCTGTTGCGCTAAATACGCTAAATATTGGGCCGTCAGTAGTACGCGCCGATCGGTTTGCGCTTCGGCTGCGGCGTGCATCTTCAGAGAATGCGCAATAAGGCGGTGCTCGCCATCTCGCCGATTCGTTCCAAATATAAGGTGCCCATGTCAGGATAAAAGCGATGAGAATCCTCGCTACCCAGCGCCATCATGCCGAAACAGTGAGCGCTATCGCGCAAAGCGATAAAGGCGACAGACCCGACTTGTGCCGCATCCCCAAGCCACGAAACCGCCTCGAAGTTCTCATTCGCTCCGCAGTAAGGCCTTTCCAAACCGGCGGCAAAATCCCGAAGCTCAGCGCTTACAGGTTCAAATTCCGGTCCGTCCCCTTCCCCATGCCACAGGCGGAAGGCCACATATGGCACTTGCAGCCGCAAGCTTAGCTGCTCGTACAGGACATGCAGCACCTGCGCCTTGTTTTCCGCCGCAATCAAATCGAGCGCCAAACCATGGACTCGATCGCTGATGGTGTCGTTTTCTTCGCCGAAACGGATGAGCTCGCCCAATTTACTTTCCAGCGCCCTATTCTTCTCGCGCAGGCTCTGCACTTGCCGATCCGCCAACGCTATGGCGCGACCGCCATGCGGACTAGGGATTTGCACGCTATTGAGCAAGTCGCCGAAGCGTTCGAAAAAGCTCGGATGTTGTTGCAGATAACGCGCGACGGCATCGGCGTCCAGACCTTCGATTTCAGACAATGATTTCTCCTTCGAAGACGGTTACGGCTGGTCCCGTCATGAAAACAGGCTGAGACGGATTGTGTGCGCCACGCCATTCGACCGTCAATTGCCCCCCGCGCGTTTCTACGATCACTACGGGGTCTAAAAACCCACGGCATATACCGCTTACCACAGCCGCGCAGGCACCGGTGCCGCATGCCAGCGTTTCGCCCGCCCCACGTTCATAAACGCGCAACCTAATGCGTTCGCGGTCGACGATCTGCATATATCCGGCGTTGACCCGTTGAGGAAACCGAGGATGGTTTTCAATCAAAGGTCCTTGCATTAATACCGGCGCCTCGTCGATATCGTGGACGATTTGTACGGCATGCGGGTTGCCCATTGAGAGCGCTGAAATTTCTATCTCCTCACCATCGACTTCCAGCTTGTAAGTCGATGCTGCGGCCTCCGCCAGAAAAGGGATGCGCGATGGCTGGAAGATCGGGACGCCCATATCGACGGTGATATTCCCGTCCGCTTGAACACGCGGCGTAATGAGACCGCCCAATGTTTCGACAAGAATTTCGTTTTTGTCGCTCAAACCTTGGTCGAGCACGAATCGGACGAAACATCGAGCGCCATTGCCGCACTGCTCGACTTCCCCGCCATCGGCATTAAAAATTCGATAACGAAAATCGGCTGCGTCACTTTGTGCTTTTTCAACCAACAAAATCTGGTCGCAGCCGATACCGAAATGCCTATCTGCAATAGCGCGGCACTGCATCGGATTCAATTGCACGCGCTGACGCACGCCATCGATTACGACGAAATCATTGCCGAGACCCTGCATTTTGCTGAATTTCAATTTCATGAGCCGATTGTGGCCAAGTCATTTCGTGTTGCCAGCATACCGCGATATCAAGATGGCCATCGTGCCCGCGGGCACGCCCACATAGGACAGCGAAAGACGAGACGGACAGAATATCGCAGGACAAAAGGCGCTCGGCAAGGTGCTTGAAGGGGATCAAGGAGGGCAAACTTTGCTAAACTGCGCTCCTTTCGCAGCCCTCACTAGAACAATCTCAATGAGCCAGTTCCTCTTTACTTCCGAATCGGTTTCGGAAGGTCATCCAGATAAAGTTGCCGATCAAATTTCGGATGCGGTTCTTGACGCGATCTTGACCCAGGATAAACACGCACGTGTGGGTGCCGAAACCTTGTGCAATACGGGTCTTGTAGTGCTGGCCGGCGAAATTACAACGAATGCGGTTGTGGATTATCACGCGGTCACGCGCGAGACGATCAAGCGTATCGGTTACGACAACACCGACTACGGCATCGACTACAAAGGTTGCGCGGTGCTGGTGGCGTACGACAAACAATCGCCCGACATCGCGCAAGGCGTGGACGAAGGCAAGGGCCTAGACCTTGAACAGGGCGCAGGCGACCAAGGAATGATGTTTGGTTATGCCTGCGATGAAACCGCGCAACTGATGCCCTTGCCGATATACCTGTCTCACCGGCTTGTAGAGCGCCAGGCCGAGCTGCGTCGCGACGGCCGCTTGCCGTGGCTTCGCCCGGATGCAAAATCGCAAGTCACGGTGCGCTATGTTGACGGCAAACCGACCGAAATCGATACCGTTGTCCTGTCTACTCAACATCATCCGGAAATCGAGCACAAGCAATTGACGGAAGCGGTTATCGAAGAAATCGTCAAACCGGTGCTGCCGGGCAATCTGTTGGCCAAAAATATCAAGTATCTGATCAATCCCACGGGCCGTTTCGTTGTTGGCGGCCCTCAGGGAGATTGCGGTCTCACCGGCCGTAAGATCATCGTTGACACTTATGGCGGTGCTGCGCCACACGGCGGCGGTGCGTTTTCTGGGAAAGACCCCTCCAAGGTTGACCGCTCAGCGGCCTACGCCGCCCGTTATGTGGCGAAAAACATTGTGGCGGCAGGGCTGGCAAGCAAGTGCCAGGTCCAAGTGTCTTATGCCATCGGTGTGGCCCGCCCTACCAGCGTCATGGTGACAACCTTCGGTACGGGTAAGGTGTCCGATGAGACAATCAGTGAAATCGTGCAGAAGCATTTCGATTTGCGTCCTAAAGGGATCGTCCAAATGCTGGATCTGCTTCGCCCGATCTATTCGAAAACAGCCGCCTATGGCCATTTCGGCCGGGACGAGCCGGAATTCACCTGGGAAAGAACCGATAAGGCGCAGGTACTTCGCGCCGAAGCCGGCTTGAAGTAAGCTCGCTTCCCTCCCCGCTGCCCCGAGGGGCGCTGCAGCCGGTTCTTCGAGATCGGCCAGGCTCGGCACAGCGGATT
The DNA here is from genome assembly GCA_035273665.1 of Burkholderiales bacterium. Lineage (GTDB taxonomy): Bacteria > Pseudomonadota > Gammaproteobacteria > Burkholderiales > SG8-39 > DATEEW01. Next base: position 20,136 of record DATEOW010000006.1, read on the forward strand.
TTGTAGTAACGGCGCCCGTTCATTTTCATCTTGAACGGAGCACGCATGAACGCCGTACTGCAAAGCAAGGACTTCAAAGATTTTCACGTTGCCGATATGGCCCTCGCCGACTGGGGCCGCAAGGAAATCAAAATCGCCGAGACCGAAATGCCGGGTCTCATGGCCATCCGGGAGGAATACGCGGCGCTGCAACCGTTACGGGGTGCACGCATCACCGGCAGCTTGCACATGACGATTCAGACGGCTGTGCTGATCGAAACGCTACAAGCGCTCGGCGCCGAAGTGCGTTGGGCTTCCTGCAATATCTATTCGACGCAAGACCACGCCGCGGCCGCTATTGCCGCAACGAATACGCCCGTGTACGCCTTCAAGGGAGAATCGCTGGAAGCCTATTGGGATTTCACCCACAAGATTTTCGAATGGCCCGACGGCGGCTATTCGAACATGATCCTGGACGACGGCGGTGATGCGACACTATTGCTGCATCTGGGCAGCAAGGCAGAAGGCGACCGCTCGCTATTGAATAACCCCGGCAGCGAAGAAGAAACCTGCTTGTTCGCATCGATCAAAGCGCAACTGGCTAAAGATCCAAAGTGGTATTCCACGCGGCTCGCGCACATCAAAGGTGTGACGGAAGAAACCACAACCGGTGTAAAACGCCTCTATCAAATGCATAAGGAAGGCCGGTTGGCTTTCCCTGCAATCAATGTTAACGATTCGGTAACCAAATCCAAATTCGATAATCTCTACGGCTGCCGCGAGTCTTTGGTAGATGGGATCAAGCGCGCTACAGATGTGATGGTCGCGGGGAAAGTGGCCGTCGTTGCCGGTTATGGCGACGTGGGCAAAGGCTCCGCGCAGGCACTGCGTGCCTTGTCAGCGCAGGTTTGGGTCACGGAGATCGATCCGATTTGCGCGCTGCAGGCTGCGATGGAAGGCTACCGCGTGGTAACGATGGACTACGCTGCGGATAAAGCGGACATCTTCGTCACAGCGACCGGTAACTTTCATGTGATCACGCACGACCACATGAAAAAAATGAAGGATCAAGCCATCGTTTGCAACATCGGCCATTTCGACAACGAAATCGATATTGCGAGTTTGAAGCAATACAAGTGGGAGAACATCAAGCCGCAAGTCGATCACATCATCTTTCCCGATGGAAAGCGCATCATCATGCTTGCCGAAGGGCGCCTGGTGAATCTCGGTTGCGGCACAGGCCATCCGTCCTATGTGATGAGCTCGTCCTTCGCCAATCAAACCATCGCGCAAATCGAGCTGTTCAGCAACACGGAAAAATATCCGGTAGGCGTTTACGTACTGCCCAAGCACCTGGATGAAAAAGTAGCGCGACTACAGTTAAAGAAGCTCAATGCGCAATTAACCGAGCTGAGCGACGCGCAGGCGCGTTATATAGACGTATCTAAAGCCGGTCCTTACAAACCGGATCACTACCGCTACTAAACGTGATGTCCAAGAACATTGCAGCGGAGCGCTTGAGCACCCGCTTGCAAGACCGGAGTGAGCCGCTGCGGTTATATGGCAGCACACCACCGCGCATGGGCTCCACTGATGAGCTCGTCAATGACGCGGCCGAGAAACTGATCGGCCGTCTGCGCGGCCTATCGGTGGACGGCCTGGTCGTATACGACATCCAGGACGAATCCGGGCGCACCAGCATCCCGCGCCCTTTTCCTTTCACCGGCACCGTGGAACCGCGCGCTTACTCGCGCTTGCTCATGGAGCGGTCAGGGTTCGCGGCGATCAACTATAAAAGTCTGGGTGGTTTCGACGAGCCGCAATGGCAAGCATGGCTCGACGAAACGACGAACGACTACGGTTTGCATTTTTTATCGATCGTCGGTCGGCCGACTTCGGGCGTGCACTACAGCCTCTCGCTCCCGCAAGCAATTGCGCATGCCAAGCAACACCCGGCCAAGTTCTGTCTCGGTGGCGTCCTAATTGCGGAACGCGATACGCCGACTCAGAGCGAAGCGGATCGACTATTGACGAAGGGCGCCGAAGGCTGCAGTTACTTCATCTCGCAGACGGTTTATCACGCAGAACCGACCATCCGTGTCCTGCAAAATTATTTGCGCGGCTGCAAAGAAAAAGGGGTAACACCACGACGTATCGTCTTCACCTTCGCCCCTTGCGGACGGGACAAGACCATGTCGTTCATCAAGTGGTTGGGCGTCCGCGTCACTGCCGAATGCGAACGAACAATACTGGGTGCGGTCGATCCCTTGCGCAAATCGATCGAGATTTGCCGAGACAATCTAAGAGAGATCTTGGACCAAGGCTACGCAAGCGAAATACCGCTTGGCATCAATGTTGAAAGCGTCTCGATCAACCGAGACGAGATTGATGCAACCGTCGAATTATTCGGTGTTCTATCGGAAGTATTAAAGGGTCGTTAGAGTACAGATTCGCAGCACTCCAACGACCTTTGGCGGATTCATGGCAACGTCTATAGACAACGTCAGCTCGTCCGCCATCCGCTTTGATTCGGATACTTAACTACCGGCGAGCATTACGACGATGCCGCCGACCGCGATACTGAAACCAATACCACCCGCCAATGCCAAGCCAAGTGCGCCGGCGAAATCGGCTAATACGGCCCAGCCGTTCATTTTTGTACTTTGAATTTCCACGTTCCATCTTCCTTTAGGTACTCCCGCCGGAGCCTTCTCAACGGGAAACGAAGCTTAACTTTCAATTCGGGCATAAAAAGGGCGGCCGCAAGTCAATTTGCGCATTTCTGCTCATCGTGCAACCGTCCGTTGACAGCACCCGCAATAGCGTTTGCAACGACCGCGCCTACATTCCGCGACTAGCCCATTGCGGGACTGATTCGGGGCCTATCCGGCATCAATAGGCAAGCGGCGGCGCACAGTGATACCATCGCCGCGAAATAACAAAAACATTCATTTAATGAGGGAGCTGCTGTGAAAATCCTGGTCGTTGACGACCATCCGTTGATCCTTGAAGCCCTGCAACATGTCCTGCGGCAATTGGATGCCGAGGTGCAATGCCTCGAAGCTCAATCTGCCGATGCCGGACGCAAGTTGCTCGCCGAGCATCCCGACGCGGGTTTGCTGCTTCTCGATTTAAACCTTCCCGGCGTGCAAGGCATGGATTTGCTCGCCGAGTTCAGAGAAAACTATCCCACTATCCCCGTGGTGGTCATTTCAGGGTCGGATCGCCGCGAAGACATCTTGCAAGCCATCGACACGGGGGCAATGGGGTTTATTCCTAAACGCTCAACGAATAATGTGATGTTGCAGGCGCTGCGGCTCGTGCTATCGGGTGGCGTTTATTTACCGATGGAGGCGTTTTCTCAACGCGACGTGGTCGCCGAACCTCCTGCGGCCCGAGTTGCTGTCAGTGAAGCGTCCCCGTCCACTAGTCCGCGCGACTTGGGATTGACGGAACGTCAGGCGCAGGTGCTGGCGCTGATTCTTCAGGGAAAACCCAACAAGCTTATTTGTCGAGAATTGGGTTTGGCTGAAGGTACGGTGAAAATCCATGTGGCCGCCATCCTGCGGGCGCTCAATGTCAGCACGAGGACTCAAGCCGTCATCGAAGCCAGTCGCCTGGGCCTGCAACTGGACGGCGTTCTGAATCGCACTAAGCCGCAATAAGAGCCTTTTGGCGATGGTCCAAACATCGCTATTGGCTTAGGGTCGCATTATGGCCGCGCATTCCACTGTACTGATTAGCCCTCAACGAATCCCGAGCGCAATGGATACCGCCTATAGCGGCGCTTCGCTCGGACAGAAGATTCGTGCGGAGCAGATTCGGGCGATCTACTCAAACTCCCCCACTACGACGCTAGGAACTCTGATAGCGGCCACTTGCTTACTTTGGGTGCTATGGGGTGACGTGGCCATGCACATTCAAGTCGGTTGGCTGGCCCTGGTAATCGCGAACCAATTGGTTCGCGTGTTTTATTACCGGGCTTATCTCAAAGCCAACCCCGGGCCCCTTCACGCACCGCAATGGGGCCGTGTTTACATCGGGACCACCGTCGTCGCCGGTTTGCTTTGGGGGACAGCCGGAATTCTGTTCTATGTTCCCGATTCACTAGCCCACCAGACTTACTTGTGCATGATGTTGTTTGCGGTCGCCTCCCTGTCGATTCAGGCATTGGCGATTTTTTCCCCCGCCTTCTATCCGCTCATCGTTTTAACGCTAACACCCTTTATTGTGAGGGCCCTAGTCGGCGGATCGCCCCACGAATTAGCGCTCGCGGTTCCGCTGTGCATTGCCTTGTTTACCGCCATCGCCTTCGGACGCCGGACGAATTTACTCGGACATGAATCGATTCGCAGACGCTTCGAAAACCTGGACCTCATTGTCGCTTTACGCCGCCAACGCGAAATTGCGGACAAAGCGCGGCAGCAAGCCGAGGCGGCAAACCGTTCGAAAACGCAGTTCTTCGCGGCGGCGAGCCACGATCTGCGTCAACCTTTGCATGCCATGGGACTGTTTGCCGCTGCGCTGACGGAGAAGATTCATGACCCGGAGGTCTTGAATGTCGTAAACAGCATTAACGCTTCAGTCGATGCACTCGAAGGTCTGTTCAATGAACTGCTCGATATTTCGAAAATCGATGCCGGCGTCATCCGCGCCGAGCCGACGGATTTTTATCTTAACCGCGTGCTCGACCGCCTGCGTCTAGAGTTCGAGCCCGAAGCCTTCGAAAAACACCTATCGTTCAAAGTCGTACCGACCACGCAAATCGTGCATAGCGATCCGATGTTGGTCGAACGGATTTTGCGCAATCTCGTTTCGAATGCAATCCGTTATACGAGCCACGGTGGAATAGCGGTCGGCTGTCGTCGCCGTAACGACAAAGTCTGTATCGAAGTATGGGACACCGGTGTAGGCATTGCTGTTGATCAACGCGAACGGGTATTCGAGGAGTTTTATCAGATCGGCAATCCGGAACGCACCAGCCGTAAGGGCTTGGGGCTTGGCCTTTCCATCGTTCGACGACTGACTAACTTACTCGATACCGATATCGAACTGAAATCCACGCCGGGGCGCGGTACGGTATTTCGATTTGAATTACCGCGCGGGAAACCCGCGAGCACACGGCTGAACAGTGACCAAAGCTTCGACGCGGCCGTGCCGGATCTAAGCGGTAGACTGATTGTTGTAATCGACGACGAAGGCTCCATCGTTGAAGGAATGCGGGTGCTCTTAAATAGCTGGGGAGCGGAAGTCATCGGGTCGATATCGGGGGCCGACGTCGTGGAACGCGTGCATCAAGCAGGCCGTCTGCCGGACCTCATCATTGCGGATTATCGACTGGGTGATGGATTTACCGGGACGACCGTCGTTGAAAAACTACGTGCGGAGCTGGACCCGGAAATACCGGCCATTCTGGTTACGGGGAGCACTACGCCGGATCGCATCGAAGAAGCCAAGATCCATGGCTTTCATCTCTTACTCAAGCCGGTGCTCCCAGCGAAGCTGCGCACGTTGATCAACTTCAAACTGAAGCGGATCGCCTGACGACGATCGTCGACGCCGACAACGCGCTCCTTCTAGCGGGCTACTGTTGGCGCAGCAATGCCATCAATTCATTGGCGGCGAGTGTGCGCTGCTTAGCGTCGATCTCCGTTGCATGGGCACCGCTCAAATTCAGACCATCGCGTTGAGATCTTTCGAATTGCTCGCGCACCGCTTGGGCGTCCATGTCCGGTTCCGCGCCATAATAAAATTGCGCCGTGTGTCCTAGCGCATAAGTGGTTGCGAAAATGGCCGCAGTCGCCTGCGCCTGTCTCCCCGCGATCGACAAGCCAAAACTTTCAATGTATTGGGGCAAGGCAGCGGCACCGAACAAAATCATCAAATCCTTGATCTGACCACGCGCCGCCTGTTCGCCATAGGCGCGCGCGACTCGGTAAATCATCTTCATCTGCATGGGCGTGATGGCCAGGATGCTTGTGGGATTACCGGTTGCGGCCAGTGCCCCGCACAATGCGGCCAACCCGAGGATGCCTTGATTCAGCACTTCGGAGTCGGGCGTATCCATCGGAGCGCCAAAACCCCTCACCGGCTCCGGTTGCAAGGTGAGATCGGCGATCGCATCGGCCGCACGCTCCAGGCTGCGCGCCGCACGCAGATCCAAATTAAGAGCAATGCGCAAATCCTCCAGGAAGCGGTGTTCTGAATCGCTATGTACGCCATCTACGTCGCATACACAAACCGCCATCTCGTAGACAAGTTGCCGGCTCTCAGGCCGTCGCAAGGTGCCCACAGTCGTATCTACCGTGCGGCGTTTGAGCTGCACATCTTGTAAGACGAGGGATAGATTCGTGCCGAGGACCGGGGACAGTCGTTCCAGCACATGCCGGAGTTGCGCGAGCTCGCGCTCATCTTTTCCGCCGTTCGCGAACACCGCCAATAGCGCAAGCGTCAAAAATGCGGTTTGTTCATCTGCGCTCATGCTTCTTTGCCCATACCAGCGTTGAACCTGCGCAATGGGAGAGCCCTGAGGATAGAAAAGTTCCTGCTTGTCTGCGCAGGTATATTTTTTCGCGAGGGGGGTTATCGCCGTTCGCTGCGAGGATTTATCGCCTCACGTGTTCTGCGCATCCCTACGTGCTGTGTGGTTATAGGAGCGCAGGCGAAGCCGGCCGCGCGCTTGGCTTGCGCTTTGCCGAAGTTACTTTCTTAAGCTGCCGTCGTGAAAGTGCGCTTTTTCTGCTGCGCGGCTTTAGCATGCATCTGCGCATAAGCGTGATGCGCCGCCGCTTCCGCATCGCCGACATGAATAGGATGGCCCATATCATCCATGACCGATCCCAGCGCGGAGAGGCACAACATGATGTTTTCCGGTTTGCAAGAATAGCCCATGATGCCGATGCGCCAAATCTTGCCCGCGAGGGGGCCAAGACCCGCGCCAATTTCCATGTTGAATTCAGTGAGCAAACGTTTGCGAACATCGGCTTCCTGATCGATCAGACGAGAGGGAATGTGTATCGCATTCATTTGCGGCAGGCGCGAGCCTTCCTTCACCAAATACCGCAGACCCATTGCCTCCAAGCCCGCTTTCAAGGCCTGATGGTGCCGCTGATGGCGCGCCCAGGAAGCCTCGATCCCCTCTTCTTTAAGGATCAGCAAAGCCTCATGTAGTGCATACAAGCTATTGGTCGGGGCGGTATGGTGATAGGTACGAGTAGTATTGCCCCAATAGCCCAGCAGCAAATTCATATCCATGAACCAGCTATGAATTTTGTCTTTGCGACTCTTCACGAATTCCACTACCCGATCATTGAAGGTCACGGGAGAAAGTCCCGGTGTGCAGGACAAACACTTCTGACTGGCGGAATAGACCGCGTCGCAATCCCATTCATCGACCAAGACGGGAGAACCTGCAAGCGAGGTGACCGCATCGACAATGGTCAGCGCCTCGTACTTATGTGCGACCTCGATCAGTGTTTTCGCGTCCGACTCCACACCGGTAGAGGTTTCGGCATGCACGAAGGCAACTAGGCGGACGTCAGGGTTCGCTTTTAACGCATCTTCTAATTTTTGCGGATCGCAAGGGGCGCCCCATGCATCCTCGACGACAATCGGCGTCGCACCGCAACGTTCGACGTTCTCGATCATGCGGCCGCCGAAAACGCCGTTCCGCATGACGATCACTTTGTCGCCTGGAGAAACCATGTTAACGAAGCAATACTCCATTCCCACAGACCCGGGCCCGGAGATCGGGAAGGTCAGCGCATTCCTAGTCTGATAGGCATAGCGTAGGAGGGACTTGAGCTCCTCCATCATTTCCACGAAAACGGGATCGAGATAACCGATCGTAGGCAATCCCATCGCCGCCATGACTCGCGGGTTAATCTCGGAAGGACCCGGACCCAGCAGCGTGCGCTGCGGCGGATGGAAGGATTGAATGCGTTTAGCGGGAGCAAATGTGTTCATGTTGTCACTTCCTACGAATGTAGGTCCAAATAGACTTTCTTCTTCGCCGCGTGACTTGACGCGGATCGGCTTGCGCTCGTTGGCTTCATTGAGCACCTCTACGGCGGCGATTTGCCCCTCGGTAAGACGCTCAATTTCCATAGCCCAGCGTGAAGGCACATAGCCGGATTTCACCCAATTGTTTACCACCGCCCGGTCGAGCTTCAACCGCCGAGCTACTTCAGCTTGGCTGCCGAACAGGGCAACGAGTCGGTCGGCGCAATTCATGGACATGCAAAAGGGAGACGAGCCAGCGCGAATGTTGCACTATCAAATTGAGTTTGACAACTTGAGCACTACGGGGCTGCCCCTTCATCTCAGAGAAAACAAAGGGATAGCTGTTGAGCCAATGACTTCCCTCTCTTCGAGATCAATCAGTAAGTCCCCCTCCGCGTTCGGCATGCCCTGCGGCTGCAACCCGGCAAAATCGAAAAGATGCTTATCCAATAAATGGCTAGGTGCCACGTTCGCTAGGCTACGAAAGATGGTTTCGATCCGGCCGGGGAAGTGTTTTTCCCACTCCCGCAACATCGCTCGAACCTGCTTGCGTTGCAGATTCTCCTGAGATCCGCATAAGTCGCAGGGAATAATTGGAAATTTTTTCAGTGCCGCATAGGCCGCGAGATCATCTTCCTCCACATATGCAAGCGGGCGAATAACAACGTGATTTCCATCGTCCGATACGAGCTTCGGCGCCATGGCCTTTAACTTTCCGCCGAAAAAAAGGTTGAGGAAAAAGGTCTCGACGATGTCGTCGCGATGATGGCCGAGCGCGATCTTGGTCGCACCCAATTCCGTCGCGACACGGTAAAGCACCCCGCGCCGCATCCGGGAGCAAAGCGAACACATTGTCTTGCCTTCCGGGATGAGTCGCTTCACCACGCTATAGGTGTCTTGAACCTCGATGCGAAAAGGCACATCGATGGATCGCAAATACGCCGGCAGTACGTCCTCGGGAAAGCCAGGATGACGTTGATCCAAATTGACGGCGACGATGTCGAAATCCAAGGGGGCATGTTCGCGCAAGCTCAAAAGGATATCGAGAAGACCGTAACTATCCTTGCCGCCCGACAGACACACCATGACGCGGTCTGCCGCGCAAATCATGTCGTAGTCGGCGATGGCTTGGCCAACTTGGCGGCGTAACCGCTTATGCAGCTTGTTCGCCTCGTAAGTTTTCTTGCGCACTTGTTGCGAAACAGCGAGCGGCGAATTCATAAATTGATGCTCCGACCGCCATCGACCGCGACAATTTGTCCGGTGACATAGGTCGCGTCAACCAGAAAATGTACAGCCGCCGCCACATCCGCCGGCTCACCGGCTCGCTTGAGTAAGGTATGCGACACGATGCGCTGACGCGTGAGTTCGTCGAAGTCCTCATTATCGGGCCATAACACCGGCCCCGGCGCGACCGCGTTCACGCGGATTTCCGGACCCAACTCCCTCGCGAGCGATTTGGTCAGACCGACGAGTCCTGCCTTGGCTGCGCTATAGATGACGTAGTTTTTCAACGGGCGATCCGCGTGAATGTCTGCGATGTTGATAATGCAGCCGCTTTGTTTTTTCAAATGTGGTGCCGCTGCTTGCGATAAAAACAAAGGCGCACGGAGATTCACGCCGATCAGATCATCCCATTGCGCTATACCGATCTCCCCGATGGGTGTTGGGTAAAAATTCGATGCATTGTTGATCAGCACATCCAGGCGGCCGAATCGAGCCGTCACACATTTGATCAACTCGTTGAGCTCGGCGACATTCGCCAAGTCCGCCTGAACCGTTGCGGCGGACTCCGGACGCAAGGCGTTCAATTCGGCTTGCAAGGCCTGCGCTTCGTTCTTTGAGGCGTTGTAGTGCAGCATGACGTTCGCACCCGCGGCATGAAGCCGACGGGCGATTGCGGCGCCGACGCGTCTAGCGCCGCCGGTAATCAAAACGGCTTTCCCGTCCAAGGCTGCGGTCATGGCATTGAGCTCCTGTTGCGGATTCTACCGGAGGCGAGCACCATCGCCGCAGCACATGGAACTACCCCTGCCTTCACCGGAAGCACTCGCCCACAGCGCAACACTGGTGTCCCACATCAAGGACCGCATTCGTAAAGAAGGCGGTTGGATTCCATTCGCGCTTTATATGGAGCTCGCGCTTTACGCGCCGGGCCTTGGGTACTACACCGCCGGCAGCCTCAAGCTCGGCCCCGAGGGCGATTTTACGACCGCGCCCGAGCTTACACCGCTCTTCGGTCAATGCCTTGCCCAACAAGTGCGTGAATGCATCGATCGGGGATTGACCGATATTCTGGAAGTGGGCGCAGGCAGCGGCGCGCTCGCCGCCGCAACACTGGAAGAATTGGATCGCCTCGATGCGTTGCCGCAACGATATTTCATACTTGAACTGTCGCCAGAACTCCGGGCGCGTGAGCGGGACACACTTGCCCGCCGTGTCCCGCAGTTTCTCGAGCGCGTCGTATGGCTGAATCGACTGCCTCCCGCCTTTCAAGGTGTCGTCATTGGAAACGAAGTCCTCGACGCCATGCCGGTGGAAATCATTCGTCGCAGGGCGGGCGCTTATGCGCAAGGGGGCGTGAACGGCGCTTTGGAATGGGAGTTTCGCGATGCAGAAGCCGAGTTGTTGAGCACCGCGAAAACGCTCGAACTTCCCGACGATTATTTATCCGAGGTCCCACTCATTGGGCGCGCCTTCATCAAGAGCGTGCTTGAAATATTGGAGCGCGGTGTCCTCATTTTTATCGACTACGGGTTTCCAGCCAGGGAGTTCTACCATCCTCAGCGCAACAGCGGCACGCTGATGTGCCACTACCGGCATCGAGCCCACGACAATCCGTTTTTTCTTCCCGGTCTGCAAGATATCACTGCGCATGTGGATTTCAGCAGCGTAGCTCATACAGCACTGGAAGTGGGGGCTGAGGTTTTAGGCTACTCCACTCAGGCGCAGTTCCTTATCAACTGCGGCATCACCGACTTGATGATGCGGATTTCGCCGGATGACGCCGCACGCTATCTCCCTCTTGCGTCTGCAGCCCATAAACTTCTTTCCCCTGCAGAAATGGGGGAGTTGTTTAAGGTCATCGCAATCGGAAAGGAGATAGAAGGCCCGTTGAGGGGATTCAAAGCCGGGGACCGGAAGGAGACTCTGTAGGCGTTTCTTCGACCACAATGCGCGGATGCGCAGCACGCCCTCTCAATAGATGTTTGTCCTCGAGCGCTTGGTTCAGAACCTTCACCAGATCTTGCGCATCCTGCGCCCGCAAATCTTTTACATAGCCTGTAATAAGCGCTTGGTGTTCTTCCGCTCGCAAGGTCGGCGTATGGCGAATAAGACGTGCGAGATCCTTCGCTGCCGAACCTGGCACATCGAAAGTCTGCTTGAGCTTCTCCAAGTCAAGGACGCGCACTTCCGCCTGGTTCGACGACAGAAGGCGGACCATAAGATGGTTCCCCCCTAGACAGTTGTGCCGTAGCCCGCTTCGGTGCATTTGAAGAAGTAGGTCGGCGACCGTGTCTAAAATGAGCGCGCGCTGCGGGTCGTTTGCTTGTTCGCGATTTTCAAAGAAGCGGTCCAGGTCGATAAAATCGTCCAAAGCGATGGTGACGAGTACAGCCTGATAGCGCCCCTCAAACATGCGCTCGCCGTAATACACGGGATCGAGCGTCTGCACGCCGCTTCGCTGTAAGCGTTGAATATTGCGCCATTCACGGTAAAAAGTTGGACGCCCCCTGAAGGGATGCGTAAACGAACGGTAACAGTGGTTCTCCTGTCGCTTCACAAACAGCGATAAGCGTCCGTCGGTAGTGTCAACGCTCGTGCGACTGGCGCCGCTCCAACCGTCTCGCCTTTCGTTGCGAGGCTCCACCCAATTCCATTCGAGATTCCAAAAATCTTCAAAACGCCTCAAGCCAGCTTGCGCTAATTTGGCGGAAAAGCCAGAGGCGAATAGATCAAGTGGCCGCATGCGCCTTATCGCTTGCCTAAGACGTACGTTCGCCACATGGAAACGTGCGGCAGCATGTCTACGTGGCCTAGAATTTCAAAGCCCGCATCCTTCATTTCCTTTTCGATGCGCGCGGGCTCGAAAACGAAGCGGTTCTGATACGAGCGTTTCTCACGACGCTTTTCGAGTTTTTTGCGTCGCGTCGCTTGCAGATTGCCCTCCACCCAACACGAGAAGATCACACTGCGACTCGCGACGCGATGAAATTCGCGAAGAATCTTCTGGCGGTCTGCAGGATCGCCAATGTGATGCAGCAATCGCATACAGACAATGGTCTCGACAATCCCGTCAGATTGCTTGATGTCGAAGGCGGAAGTCTGGAAACATTCAAACCGCCCGGCAATCTGAGGGGCACGGAAACGACGAGCCGTATCGATCATGCTCTGACTATAATCGCCCGCCATTAAGCGCCGGTCAGCACGTCGGGCGAGTAAAGCCCAAAACCGCCCTGTGCCGCATGGTAAGTCCAGTATAGAAGAGGGATTTCCCGCCTTGCGCAGTGCCCGCGCAAGCATCCTCTGCTCCACCCAGTTCGAGACTTTGCGCCTCAAACCACGGTTGTGTTTGTGGAAATACTCGAGAGAATGCGCGGCGTCATACTTATCTTGGAATTCCAGTGATTTGTTATCGCTCATATCGCTTCGTGCCTGCGGCCGCCTCCATACCTCGGGTTATCTGTTTAATATCGAGATTCGTTGAATAACACTAAGCCTGCAGGGAAACGCCGGGCTTCACAACCAAGATGTCTTCCATGATCAAATATTGCAGATCGCAACCGTAGAACATGTTCAGCGCGTCGGAAGGCGAGCAGATCATGGGTTCGCCCCGTCGATTAAGAGAGGTGTTGAGACAAACGCCGTTGCCTGTGAGTTCTTCCAACTTAAGCAATAACTCGTAATAACGTGCATGCTGTTCCCGCGTCACGACCTGTGCGCGCGCCGTACCGTCCTCGTGCACAACCTCCGGTACCCGATGTTTCCATTCTTCGGAGACAGGAAAAGTAAAAGTCATGAAAGGGGCGGGATGTGCCGATAACAGCATTTTCGGCGCAACCGTATCGAGCATGGATGGACAGAATGGCCGCCACCGCTCGCGAAACTTGATTTGTGCATTGATGCGATCGGCCACCCCGCTGACCGAAGGGCAGCCTACGATCGAGCGACCGCCCAATGCACGGGGGCCGAATTCCATTCTCCCTTGAAACCACGCGACAGGATTGCCCTCGACCAATATCTTGGCGATGCGATGAGGCACGTCGTCGATCCGACTCCATTGCGGTTTCGCCGGATGCTTCGTGCAGGCGGCAATGACTTCTTCGTTCGTGTATGCAGGGCCCAGATAGACGTGCTCCATTTTTTCTACCTTGACGCCCCGCTGCTCGCTTGCGTAGGCCGCCGCACCGAGTGAAGTACCCGCATCGCCGGAAGCCGGCTGCACAAACAACTCCTTTACGTCGGGCCGCGCGATGATGTATTGATTCAGCTTAACGTTGAGGGCGCCTCCGCCCGCGAAGACCATCTTGCCGGTCTCGCGCAGAATATCGCCCAGGTAATAATCGATCATCTGCAGCGCTAGTTTTTCGAACAGAGCCTGCATGCTGGCAGCGTAATGAATGTAGGGGTCGTCGGCGATGTCGCCTTCGCGCTTCGGTCCCAGCCATTCAATCAGCTTGGGCGAAAAGTAGAAGCCTTTGCCCTTTTCCTTATAGCGACGCAAACCAATCACGTTAGCGAGCTGCGTGTTGACGATAAGTTCGCCATCTTCAAATTTCGCCAGCCGCGAAAAATCGTATTTGCTCGCATTGCCGTAGGGCGCCATACCCATCACTTTGTACTCGCCATCGAGCATTTCGAAACCTAAGTACTCAGTGATAGCTCCATAAAGCCCGCCCAGCGAATCGGGATCGTAGAATTCCTTCAGCTTCCGGATCTTGCCGTTCTCACCCACGCCAAAGAATGTGGTGGCATATTCACCCTTGCCGTCGATGCCGAGAATTGCAGTCTTCTCTTTAAAGCCGCTGCAGTAATAGGCGCTTGCAGCGTGGGTGTAATGATGTTCGATCGAATCGAGCTCGACCTTTTTCGGATCGATCCCGATTTGCTGCAAACACCACTGGATGTAACCCCTGTAGCGACGATAACGCCGATTGCCGTTAAACAACACATCAAGCGCCCGATCCGGAGCGTACCAATAGCGTTTGGCGTAATGCCAACGAGCACGACTGGCAAGTGAAATCGGCGCGAAAGGTATTGCGACTACATTTACATCACGCGGTTGGATGCCTGCTTCTGCCAAGCAATAACGAGCGGATTGGATCGGCATGCGGTTCTTCGCATGCTTATCGCGCACGAAGCGCTCTTCCTCCGCAGCGGCGATGAGCTTTCCGTCGATGTATAACGCCGCGGAAGGGTCGTGACTTAAAGCGCCGGATAAACCAAGAACGACTAAGGACACCGTGAATTCCTTAAGGAAGGGGGCGGAGTATAACTTTCCTTAAGCGGGAATTTGCATCCCCCGCGTAACCGCGGGGCGCGACGAGATGAGGTCGAACCAACGTTTCACATTGGGAAAATCATTGAGATCGGTTTGATGCCACTCGTGCCTCGCCACCCAGGGGTAGGTTGCAATATCGGCAATGGAATACTCGTCTGCGAGAAATTCGGCCTCCGCCAAGCGTTTATCAATGACGCCGTACAAGCGATCGCGTTCCTCGGAGAAACGTTTTATCGCATAGGGGACTTGCTCCGGCGCGGCTCGCAGAAAATGATGGAGTTGGCCGAACATAGGGCCGATGCCGCCCATCTGAAACATCAACCATTGAAGCGCTTCGTATTTACCGTGCACGGTCTTAGGCAATAGCTTGCCCGTCTTTCCGGCGAGGTAAACAAGGATCGCCCCGGACTCGAACATCGAAATCGGTCGACCATCCGGCCCTTCGTTATCGACGATTCCCGGTATCTTATTGTTAGGGCTGATGCGTAAGAACGAAGGCGCAAACTGCTCATCCTTGCTCAGATCGATCGGATGCACGCGAAATTGCAGCCCCATCTCCTCCAAAGCAATGGAAATCTTTCGGCCGTTCGGCGTTTTCCAAGTGTAAAGATCGATCATTTGTTCCTCAGAAATTTTTCTAGAGCGTTGATACGCGCTGTCCGCAAGGCCGCAACGATGTCGTCAGGATATTTAGCCGCGATGGCCGCCGCATCAACTTCTTCCAAGATTTTTAGCGACTCCTGCAGAAGATTTAATTGCGACACATCGCAACCGTCGAAGCTAGCGACCTCAAGCAAAGTAATAAACCGCGCCGGCCGCCGTAAGGCATCGCTTTGCTGCAACAGATCGAGCAATGCGTCAGCTCCAAGATTTTTCGCCTGTGCGATTGACGCGCCGAAGCTGCTGATCAAAAAAGCGAGATCGCGACATTCTGCCGGCACGCGCAATTGCGCTGCCACTTGTTCTACGATGTCAGGCTCCGTATCCACAAACAAACACGCATAACGCGAAGGTAGCGGCGCGTTCGAATCTACGCCTCGGGATAGCGCAGGAAAAGCTCTGGCTTCATTGATATATTCCCATTGCGGGAATATCCGATTCAATGCGCCGCAGTCCCGCAACACATCGAACATCCGCAGCGGCTGCTTCTCCATCAATCCCCGCGAGAATTCCTGCCATACCCTCTCGGGCACCAAGGCGTCGACTTCTCCGGCTTCGACCATCCTCCGCATCAGCGTCTGTGTCTCCTCAGCGACCCTGAAACCGAATCGCGCGGCAAAGCGCGCCGTACGCAGAATGCGAACCGGATCCTCTATGAAGGCCGAGCTGACATGGCGCAAGACACCGGCGCGAAGGTCTGCGACACCACCGTGCGGATCGATGAGTTTCCCTAACTCATCGCGGGCAATCGCATTGATACTCAGATCGCGACGCCCGAGGTCCTGCTCGAGCGTGACCTCGGGCGCGGTATGGAATTGAAAACCTTTATAACCCGGCGCAGTTTTACGTTCGGTCCGCGCCAGCGCATATTCTTCGTGGCTCGTCGGATGCAGGAAAACGGGGAAATCCTTGCCTACCGGACGAAAACCGAGTCGCAACATTTCCTCCGGCGTACTGCCGACGACCACATAGTCGCGATCTTTGACGGGAAGGCCGAGCAGCTCGTCGCGCACGGCCCCGCCGACTTCGTATATTTTCACCGGGTTAGAAATAAGAGCGGAGAAGCGCTCAGTATGCCATTTCGAATTGCGGCAGCACTTCCGGTTCCGCTTCCGCCTCAGTTTGCCATTGGCGCATGGCCGGCAAAGCAAGCATGGTGTCTCGATAGGCTTCCGCCTTGGGATCAAGCGAAACGGAATAATTTGCGAAGCGCCAAACCACCGGCGCGAACATTGCGTCGACAATGCCAAAACGGCCGAAGAGGAAAGGCCCGCCGCGGCCATGGCGCTCTCTGCATTGAAGCCAGATTTCCTGAATCCGATTGATGTCCGTCTGCACTTCAGCCGGCCACTCGCGTGCTTTGAATTGCTTGCGGACGTTCATGCACATTTGCTCGCGCATAGCGCCAAAGCCGGAGTGCATCTCTGCGCAAACTGCGCGCGCCATAGCACGCGTGCTCGATGCCACCGGCCAACCTTGCGTCTGCGCATAGCGTTCAGCCAGGTATTCGAGAATCGCGAGCGAATCCCACACTTTTGTTTTGCCATCGACCAGGATCGGCACTTTACCGGCTGGGGAATAAGCGAGGATGCGATCTTTCGCACCCGGCGTATAAAGCGCGATGCGGCGTTCCTCGAAGTCAATACCGTGATGCTTGAGAAAAAGCCAGGGCCGCAAAGACCAGGACGAGTAATTCTTGTTGCCGATAACGAGGAGCGGTGGTGTCATACCTCACGCCCCTTTCGACCGGCGTAATAACGAAACAGGCTATAGCGGGAACGTGGATATACGCCTCTCAGATACACCGGGGCTACTGTCTCCAAGGGTGTGGGTTGAACGCCAAAAGGCATTGGCGAAGTAGAAGTGCTCGCTACACGCATGGAGTAGTACTGATCCGCAGTCAGCGGTTTGCCTGGGGCAAATTCCATTAGCCGCGCCAAGACATAAGACATGCGGTCGTCCAGCCCGAGAATTGGCCGAGGGTGTCCGCTCGCCTCACCCGCGAAGCGGACAAGTTCGCGCAAGTTATAAACCTTTGGCCCAACCAGATCGTATGCACGGCCGTGGCTTTCTTCTTCGTCGAGACATCTGACAAACACCTCCGCCACATCGCCGACATACACCGGCTGGAACTGCGCATTCGGACACGCTAAAGCGATAGCAGGCAACTTGGCTTGAAAGCGGGCGAAGGCGTTGAGAAAATTATCTTCAGCGCCGAATACGACCGACGGCCTGAATATGGTCGTCGCAAGTTGGCCTCGAGCTTGCACGACGACCGCTTCGCCGTCGCCTTTTGAGCGCAGGTACGCACTCGGGGCATCGGGGGCGGCCTTCAACGCGCTCATGTGCAACAGGCGAGGCACTTTCGTGGCGAGACAAGCAGCGACGATTTTGCGGGGCAGTTCCACATGCACGCGCGCAAATTGAGCGCCATAAGGCTTGCCGCGCGCGCTGTGGAGCACACCGACGAGATTGATGACAGCGTCCGCACCTTGAAATAGACGTTCCAACACCCTCTCGTCGTGTATATCCGCCTGAACGACGTCAGCCGTTGGAAGGGTGATTAAATGTTTGGCGCGTTCACGCCGACGCGAAGGGACGACCAGCGTATGTCCCTGACGCGTAAGACGCTCGCACAAGTGACGGCCGATAAAGCCGCTACCGCCTAAAACGCAAATTCTTGCCATGTTGAGGGCCGCTTGGCGCGGCGAAGATTATCCGGAATAAAAAAATCGAAGCGTGGAACCGATACGCAATTATTGTACCGTGGCTTCCCCGGAAATCGAGGGTGCATAGCTTTCGCCCGTCTCTTTAGGCGGAATAATCCCCAGGCGCTCGCGTAGGCTGCGCGCCTCCCCGCCGTTCAAGGCGGCGTAATAAAGGCTGTTTGTCATCACTTTTTTAACGTAGTCCCGCGTTTCGCTGAAGGGGATGCTTTCCGCATAAATCGCCCCTTCCAATGGAACATCAGCCTTCCAGCGCCGAGCGCGGCCGGGGCCGGCGTTATAAGCTGCCGCAGCCAAGACGGGGCTGCCATCCAGTTGATCCAGGACATAACGTAAGTAACCGGTGCCCAGCGCGATATTGGTGTTCACGTCTGCCACCATGCCCGGCCGGTAGCTGCTCATTCCCATACGTTTCGCCACCCATTTCGCGGTCGCCGGCATGACCTGCATTAGACCCTGCGCCCCCGCCGAAGAACGTGCCTGCGCGACAAAGCGGCTCTCCTGACGAACCAACCCGAGCACCCAATGCTCTTCCAGCCCTTGCTCGCGCGCGCGCAGTGCGAATTGATCCCGGTAAGGGGATAAATAACGCAGGGAATAGTCATGCAAGGCGACAGTACGATCAGCGGTATTGATAGCGCGGTCCCACAACTGCGTGCGCCGCGCCAGCTCCGCGGCGGCAAGCAGTTGCCGATCGTCCATATCGCGGATGCTCCAGTTCCACTCCTTCACGCCCTCCAGCCACAAATCCGCCTTAAACAGGGCGATGGCACGGCGCAAGCCAGGGTTCGTCGTAGCCGCCTGCAATTCGTCGAGCGTGGGGGCATGCAATCCGGCGGGGATTGCAAGGGGCAGACCTAACTCTTCCTGCGCCAAGCGGCCGTAAAAAGCGGGGCTCGCCGCAATGATTTGATAGAGAGATGCGGCGCGCTCGGGCTCCCCCAGCGCAGCAAGTGCCCGCCCCTGCCAATAAATCCAGGCCGCGTCATTACGCGTGACTTCGGGCATGCGTTCAATCACCGCCCGCACCGTTGTCCAGTCCCCCGCGCGCAGCGCAGCGCGCGCCCACCATTGCAGTTGTTCAGCGCTCAGGCTTGCGCCTTGTGCATTGTTGAACCAGGATAAGGCGGGCTGGAGATGTTTTTTTGCCGCTTGCGTTGCAAGCTGGCCCCATACGTAGGCCTGTTCTTCCGAGCTGAAGCGCCCACGCGTCTTATCGTTCCAATAAGTGCTGGCGAGCTCCGGATCGCTAGACGCCTGGCGCATTAGCGCATAGACCAACAGTTCGCGGTTGAGTCGTTTGCTCAGATCCAGTTTATCGGCGCGATCGAGATAACGTTGCGGGTTCTTTGTAATCGCATCTCGCTCTCTATCCTCGGGCGTCTCGGCTGCCGGCAAATAATTGACGGTCTGCTGAACGGCGGCGTTTTGGCCGGCCTCCCACAACAAGCGAACCCGGTTCCAAACCTGTTCGTTGGTAATCGCCCCAGAGGCGATTTGCGCTTCCAGTACGGGTAAGCAACCTTCGGGAATCTCGCGTGGTGTCTGCCATACGGCCAGCGCCGCGTCGACACCGGCCGCCTCACCGAGGCGCCACTGACGTTGGGCGATATAACAATTTGCATCGACATCGTCGGTCGCGACCTTCGCCCAGATAACATCAAACAACTCCCACTGCTGACGCTTGCCCAGCTGTTTGAGCCATTCCTTGCGTAATTGATCGGCGAGATAGGTGCGCTCATTGCGATTCAAAAATTCGCTGATTTCGCCCGGAGGCATGCGGTCTAAATTGAGACGTAGCCGCCAATAGCGCGCATAGGGCTCGAGGACATGGCCGTTTAAATTTGCGACTGCCTGGTCCAATCGCGACTCGGACTCGGCACGATACGCATCGCGCGCGTGCAAGAACCACTCATCCTGGGTAAGTGCCGTGGCGGATACGGCGGGTAAGAGCAGGAGGAATAGAGAAAACAGTCTACGCATGGGTGTATATTAACGAGCGCTTGTTCTTCATGCAGTGAAATTCATGCGCTTCCGTCTCCTATTTCTTCTGCTTTAACCGAACGACCCGAACAGTACAGTATGTCTCCCGAGGAACTTCGCCAATGGCGCAAAACACAGCGCGCCGAACTGATCGCGCGGCGTTGTGCGCTGGATGCGCAAACGCTTAGCACCTACCGGTTAGCCATGGACGCTCATTTGCGGGCGAGGTTCCCCGAGTTGGGACGGGGCGTTGTGGCTTTTTGCTGGCCTTTTAAAAACGAATACGACGCCCGCTTCATCACCCGGGAATTGCGGGATAAAGGTGCAAGAACGGCGCTTCCCGTCGTCGTGGCACCGAAAACACCTTTGATTTTTCGCGAATGGCACCCTGGGGTCGTCACTGCCAAAGGCGTCTACGACATCCCATATCCGGTCGAAAGCGAACAGTTGGACCCCGACTGGGTCCTTCTTCCGATGAACGGGTTCGACGAGGCCGGCTATCGCCTCGGGTATGGTGGCGGATTCTTTGACCGGACGCTCGCCGCCGCCGGCCGCAGGCCCCTCGTCATTGGCGTTACCTACGAAATGGCGAAGATGCAGACGATTTATCCGCAGCCTTACGACATCCCGATGGATTACGTGCTGACTGAACGAGGCGTTTATAAGCGCGAAGGCAGCGTTTTAGAATTCCAGAGCAAGCCTTAGCCATCGGGGCCTCCGCCCCGATGGCTGTTCAAACGAGAAACAGTTTGTACGCCGGATTCTCCGATTCATCCACGTAGGGATAGCCGAGCGCGGCTAAAAATTTCCGAAAAGCCGGTCTTTCCTTCTGCGGCACCTGCATGCCAACCAACACCCGACCGTAGTCGGCGCCATGATTGCGGTAGTGGAACAAGCTGATATTCCAGTTTGAACCCATGGTGGAAAGAAAACGCATCAATGCCCCGGGTCGCTCCGGAAACTCGAAACGATAGAGCAATTCCGGCGCAGACTTGCCATTGCCCTTTGGCGTATGGCCCCCGACCAAATGACGAACATGCAGTTTTGCCATTTCGTTATCGGACAAGTCGATGGGCTTCAGCCCGGCCCGCTTTAAAGCGGCGAGCAACTTTTTGGTTTCTTCCCGGCTCCGCACTTGGACACCGACGAAGACATGCGCCGCATCGGCATCCGCCAGGCGGTAGTTGAATTCAGTAATACTGCGGTCGCCCAGCATGGCGCAGAATTCCTTGAAGCTTCCCGGCTTTTCGGCAATCGTGACGGCAAGCAGCGCCTCACGGTTCTCACCGACTTCCGCGCGCTCCGCGACAAAGCGTAAGCGGTCAAAATTCGTATTCGCACCGCAGGCAATCGCCACGAGTTTTTTATCACGAATGCCCGTCTGTTCAACGTATGCTTTCGCGCCAGCGACAGACAGGGCGCCTGCGGGCTCGAGTACAGCACGCGTATCTTCGAAGACATCTTTGATGGCGGCGCAGACATCATCCGTCGTCACGACAATCATTTCGTCGACGAGCGCATTTGCAATCCTGAAGGTTTCCGCGCCGACCTGTTTTACCGCGATCCCGTCACAAAACAAGCCGACTTGCTCCAACTTCACCCGCTTGCCCTGCTCGAAGGATTGCGTCATCGCATCCGAATCAACCGTCTGCACGCCGATGATTTTGATTTCCGGCTGCAGACGTTTGACGTACGCAGCGATACCCGAAATCAATCCGCCACCGCCGACCGCAACGAAAATCGCATGGATGGGCCGAGTGGATTGGCGCAGCACTTCCATTGCGATCGTTCCCTGCCCCGCGATCACATCAGGATCGTCGTAGGGATGGACAAAAGTGAGTTTTCGCTTTGTCTCTAAGCTGCGGGCATGCTCATAAGCTTCGGCATAGGAGTCGCCGTGCAAGATGACCTGCGCGCCCCGCGCGGCCACCGCCTCGACCTTAATGCGTGGCGTTGTAACCGGCATGACGATGACGGCTTTACAGCCGAGCGTTTGCGCAGATAGCGCGACGCCCTGCGCGTGGTTGCCGGCCGATGCGCAAATCACCCCGCGTTTCAACACCTGCGGCGGCAGATTCACCATCTTGTTGTAGGCGCCGCGCAATTTGAAGCTGAAGACAGGCTGCATATCCTCGCGCTTCAACATGACGCGATTACGAAGACGCGCTGAAAGGTTGGGCGCATAGTCGAGCGGCGTTTCGACCGCTACGTCGTAGACGCG
Organism: Burkholderiales bacterium; assembly: GCA_035273665.1. Taxonomy (GTDB): domain Bacteria; phylum Pseudomonadota; class Gammaproteobacteria; order Burkholderiales; family SG8-39; genus DATEEW01. The sequence continues at coordinate 42,208 of DATEOW010000006.1, forward strand.
CGCTTTGAGAATGCGTTCGAGGTAATCGATTTCCATGTTCCGAGCTTGAAAGCGGCTTAAAGGCCGCTACTCTAAGCCCTGGAGCAGGGAAGCGCCAAATTGGCGAACCGAAGGCCGATAGGCTTACTGCAGTTTGCCGGTCAATGCGCCATTCGCAAATCGACCTTTGAATTCCCGCTTCGGCAGTTTGTCGCCGCTAAGGACGATATGAACGTTCTCTCCCTTCACGCGCCCTTCGCTTACCGTGTAACTGTCTTTGCCGACACGCGCCGTACCACTGAGGTGCTGATATTTCTGCTCCAGGTTGAATTCAACTTCACGCCCGCCCGAATTCACTTTCCACTGTCCGGCAACCTGCGCCGGCACGACCCACAAGTAGGCGTGACGCTCCTCCGCGGTGGCATGCTGATCCGCCTTCCAGTCGCCCATATCAAAGGCATGCGTCACGATCCGTGTGCCGGGCTTCAAAGCGAGAAGTTTCGGGCGTAGTTGTAAATTGATCTTCGGTAAGAGATACATCGTAATCACGTCGGCTTTACTCAAATCCGTTTCAAAAATATCGCCCTGCACGAATTTCACCTTGTCTGTAACGCCGGCGCGCTGCGCATTGCGATTGGACAGAGCGACCATGTCGGGATTGAATTCGACGCCCACCGCGTTGGCGCCAAATTCCTTGGCTGCAGCAATAGGAATACGTCCATCACCCGACCCCAAATCCATGACGAAATCCTTGGCGGTGACCTCGGCCATTTTCAACATTTTCGTAATCAGCGCATCCGGTGTTGGAACCCAAACGACGTCTTTACCGGCTTGCCCAACCACCGGCTCGAATTCGGTAGTCGCCGTTTGAGCTTGAACAAGCGACAGCTGCGTAAGCCCAACGACCAGCGCCAGACAAAGCGAAAGAGCTTTCATGTGGATCTCCAAGTAGCGGTTCGGGACGAAACTCGCAACGGATAGCGCCAGCAATCGCTATACCGGGACGGCAAACGAGACCAATGATATGCGGCACCGTGTTTGCGCCCAAAATACGTACAAACGGAGGCGCTTTTAGTCTTTGTTTCGGTTATTGACCTTCCGGCGTCCCGCGTGCGGTGCGGCGGTCAGGCAGCTTCCAGCTTTGCGTAGGCCAAGGCAAGCCACTTCATCCCGTGCCGGCCGAAGTTGATCTGCAATTTGGCATCGCTACCGGAACCTTCTGCACTGACCACCACGCCTTGACCAAACTTGGCGTGGACGACGCTTTGACCAATGCGGAACGGCAGATCGCTACGGGAGGAAGTAGCGCCCTTGGCGGCTTGCAGCCGAGGCGACGGCGAGGCGGCGCCCCAAGCACTTTCGTTCATTTGCCGACCCAACCGAGGCGTCAGCCATTTGAGCAACTCTTTCGGGATCTCATCGAAGAAACGGCTCGCGATGTTGTACCGCGTTTGCCCATGAAGCATGCGGTTTTGGGAGAACGACAGGTATAAACGCTGCCGCGCGCGCGTAATCGCCACATACATGAGGCGGCGCTCCTCTTCCAGGCCGTCAATTTCGTTGACGCTCTGTTCATGCGGGAAAAGTCCTTCTTCTAGTCCAGTAATGAACACCACATTGAATTCCAGGCCCTTGGCTGAATGCACCGTCATCATCTGCAGCGCGTCTGCGCCTTCGAGCGCCTGATTCTCGCCCGCCTCCAGCGAAGCATGCGCAAGAAAGGCCGCGAGCGGATCGATTTCGGTGGCCTCACCCGGAGCGCTCTCTTCGTTTACCGGGACATCGATCGCTTCTTCCTGCAAGAAGTTCGTGGCAGCGTTGATCAACTCTTCCAAGTTTTCCACGCGATCGGCGCCGTCCCGCTCATTCTTGTAATGCGCAAGCAGGCCGCTTGCATGTAAGACGTGCTCGATGACTTCGGGCAACGGCAGTTGCCTCGTCGCATCGCGCATGCCGTCAATGAGCCGAATGAAAGCAGCAAGGGATTGCGACGACTTGCCCTGAACATGCGTCGCCGCGCGCCAGAGACTGCAGTCGTTGGCTTTCGCCGCGTCTTGCAAAGATTCGATCGAACGCGCGCCGATACCGCGGGTGGGGAAGTTCACAATCCGAAGGAACGCACCGTCGTCGTCCGGATTCGCCAATAGGCGCAGATAGGCGAGCGCGTGTTTGACTTCCATACGCTCGAAAAAACGCAAACCGCCATACACCCGATAAGGAATGCCGGCCGAGAACAAGGCATGTTCGATAATGCGCGACTGCGCATTGGAGCGATAAAGAATCGCCATTTCCTTGCGCGCCATGCCTTCGCGCACGAGCGCCTGCACCTCTTCTACGATCCAGTGCGCCTCATAGCCGTCCGTCTGGGCTTCGTACACTCGGATCGGTTCACCACTGCCGGCGTCGGTCCACAGATTTTTCCCAAGGCGATTGCCGTTATTTTGAATCAGCGCATTGGCCGCTTCGAGAATGTTGCCGTGTGAACGGTAATTCTGTTCCAGCCGGATAAGGTTCTGCACTTTGTAGTCGCGCTCGAAATCGGCCATGTTGCCGACATTCGCGCCGCGAAAGCGGTAGATCGACTGGTCGTCGTCGCCAACCGCGAAAATCGCCGCGCTCGGCCCGGCCAGAGATTGCAGCCACTTGTATTGCAGACGATTGGTATCCTGAAATTCATCGACCAGAACATGGCGAAAACGGTTGCGATAGTGATCGCGGAGAATTTCGTTCCGCGTCAGCAGTTCGTAGGAGCGAAGTAACAGCTCCGCGAAGTCCACCACACCCTCCCGCTGACATTGCTCCTCATAGGCGGCGTAGAACTCTATATAGCGGCGGGACATATCGTCATAAGCCTGCACATCCTTCGCTCGCTCGCCCTCTTCCTTCGCGCTATTGATGAAGTTCGCTACTTGGCGCGGCGGAAACTTGTCCTCGTCGGCGTTCATCGCTCGCAGAATACGTTTGATCGTCGACTGCTGATCGCCCGAATCCAAAATTTGAAATAAAGCCGGTAGACCTGCATCGCGATGATGTGCGCGCAATAAGCGATTGCACAGTCCGTGGAAAGTACCGATCCACATGCCCCGCGTATTGATAGGCAGCATCGCCGACAGGCGTGTGAGCATTTCCTTCGCGGCTTTGTTGGTGAAAGTAACCGCGAGAATGCCGTGCGGGCTCACGTTACCGGTTTGAATCAGCCATGCAATGCGGGTCGTCAGGACGCGTGTTTTGCCCGAACCGGCGCCGGCTAGGATCAGCGCGTGCTGGGGCGGCAAGGTCACCGCCGCGAGTTGCTCGGGGTTGAGATGTGTTAAGAGATTGGACACGGCGGAGATGCGAGAAAATGCGGCGGCAACGAAGCGACGAGTTTAACAGGCCGGAAGGCTATAATTCGCGCCTTCTCGAAGGTCCTACACCCATGCAAGCGTCGTATCACCCGCAAAAAATCGAGCGCGAAGCGCAAGCGCATTGGCAGAAAACCGAAGCGGCGCGCGCCCTCGAAGCGGCGGGCAAACCCAAGTATTACTGCCTGTCCATGTTTCCGTACCCCTCCGGCAAGTTGCATATGGGGCACGTGCGCAATTACACGATCGGGGATGTGCTTGCACGCTATCACCGGATGCGCGGTTTCAATGTCATGCAGCCGATGGGTTGGGACGCTTTTGGTCTTCCTGCCGAGAACGCAGCGATGGCCAATGGTGTGCCGCCGGCGAAATGGACCTACGACAACATCGCATACATGAAGAAACAGTTGCAATCGCTCGGCTTTGCGATTGACTGGAACCGTGAACTAGCGACCTGTAAGCCCGACTATTACCGCTGGAACCAGTGGTTCTTCCTGCGCTTGCTCGAAAAAGGCATCGTCTATAAAAAAACGGGGACGGTGAACTGGGATCCGGTCGATCAGACGGTGCTCGCCAATGAACAGGTGATCGATGGGCGCGGGTGGCGCACCGGTGCGCTGGTGGAAAAGCGTGAAATCCCAATGTACTACATGCGCATCACGCAATACGCGGATGAGCTGCTCGAGGCGCTCGATACCTTGCCCGGCTGGCCCGAACGCGTGCGTACTATGCAAGCAAACTGGATCGGCAAGAGCGTAGGGGTCGAGATCGCTTTTCCGTACGATCCGGCCATCGGCATGGAAGGCGCGTTGAAAGTTTTCACCACCCGCGCCGATACCTTGATGGGCGCGACGTATTGCGCCGTCGCCGCCGAACATCCACTGGCTACGCTCGCCTCCAAAAATAATCCGGCCCTCTTGGCATTCGTTGACGAATGCAAACGCGGTAGCGTGATGGAAGCGGATATCGCGACGCAAGAAAAAAAGGGGATGGCCACGGGGCTGCATGTAGTGCATCCCCTCACCGGCGAGAAACTGCCTGTGTGGGTCGCTAACTATGTGCTCATGAGCTATGGAGAAGGCGCGGTCATGGCCGTTCCCGCACATGACGAACGCGATTTTGAGTTCGCCAACAAATATTCGTTGCCATACAAGACTGTCATCAAATCGAAGGATGGTGCGTACGAAAAGGTTGAGGCGCCTTGGCAAGCAACCTACGCCGAGCACGGCGTTACCGTGGACTCGGGCGATTTTTCCGGCCTGGAATTCCAACAAGCCGTCGATGCAATCGCCAGCGCACTGGAGAAGAAAGGCCTCGGCAGGAAACGTGTGCAATATCGTTTGCGCGACTGGGGTATCTCCCGCCAGCGCTATTGGGGCACGCCGATTCCGATCATCCATTGTGCAAGCTGCGGCGACGTCCCGGTCCCGGACGATCAGCTGCCTGTCGTGCTGCCGGAGGATTGCGTCCCGGACGGCAGCGGCAATCCGCTCAACAAACGTGAAGATTTTCTCGCGTGCGAATGTCCGAGTTGCGGCAAAGCTGCACGGCGCGAGACGGACACCATGGATACGTTCGTCGATTCGTCCTGGTATTTCCTCCGTTTCGCCTGTGCTGACAATCAGCAAGCGATGGTCGATCAGCGCGTCGAATACTGGTTACCGGTCGACCAATATATCGGCGGCATCGAGCATGCCATTCTGCATTTACTTTATTCGCGCTTTTGGACGAAGGCCATGCGCGATTGCGGTTTGCTAGAACTCGATGAGCCCTTTGCAAATTTGCTTACCCAGGGAATGGTGTTGAATGAATCTTTCTTTCGGAAGACGGAAGCGGGACGCATTCAATATTTCAACCCGTCCGAAATCGAGTTGAAGCTCGATGACAAAGGCAATCGCGCCGGCGCGGTGCTGCGTGCCGATGGACAAGCGGTCGAATCCGGTGGAATCGGCACCATGTCCAAATCGAAAAACAATGGCGTCGATCCGCAGGGCCTTATTGAAGAGTTCGGCGCGGACACCGCACGTTTTTTCATGATGTTCACCAGCCCGCCTGAACAGACGCTCCTCTGGTCGGACGAAGGTGTGGAAGGCTCTTTCCGTTTTCTCAAACGGGTATGGTCCTTTGCCGCGCAATGGCATGGGAAGCTTCAAGGCCTGAACTCCACCTTTTCCGAGAACGCCAAAGCCGAGTCCGACGTCGTCGCCCTGCGCCGTGAGGTGCATGGTGTCCTCAAGCAAGCAAGCGTCGACATTGAAAAACATCAATTCAATACCGTCGCCTCTGCGGCGATGAAACTTTTAAACGCCTTGCAGGACGCGGGCGCGAAAGCCGGAGAGAACGCCAGCCCCGCCATGCTGCGAGCGCTGAATGAAGGTCTTGGAATTTTGGTTCGCGTGCTCTACCCCATCACGCCGCATATTGCGCACGCCCTATGGCGAGAGCTGGAATTCGGGGAAGACTTGATCGATGCGCCCTGGCCGCTCGTCGATCCGAGGGCGTTAGAGAGCGATGAAGTGGAAATGGTGCTGCAAGTGAATGGCAAGCTGCGCGGCCAACTCGTGGTGCCCAAGACAGCGGACAAGGGACAAATCGAGGCGTTAGCGCTCGCCAGTGATGTGGTGTTGAAGTATACAAACGGACTACCGCCCAAAAAAGTCATTGTGGTACCTGGCCGTCTGGTTAATATTGTCGTCTAGAAAATGAAAAACGCCATGTCCTTGCGCCTCATCCGAAGCACTCTCCTCGTTGCCGGCCTCAGTGTCCTCGGCCTCAGTGTCGCCGGTCTCAGTGCGTGCGGGTTTCATTTGCGCGGGCAGCAAACGCTGCCTTTCAATAATCTGGCCGTTCCGGGCTCTTCTGCGCTTGTCGTCGATATCAGACGAGCGGTCTCGGCGAGTACGGAAACGCGCGTACAGGAAGAGGCCGCGGGCGCCGATGCAGTCCTGAGTATCTTGCGCGAGCAAAGTGAAAAAGTGATTCTCTCGCTCAGCCGTGAAGGTCGAGTACGCGAATATCAACTCCGCTACCTCGTGACCTTCCGCGTTGCTCGCCCGCAAGGCGGCGAGTTCCTGCCGCCTTCCACCATTATTCTGACCCGCGACATGACGTTCAATGACCAAGTCCTGCCGAAGGAAGGCGAAGAGGCCATGCTGTACAAGGAAATGCGGGCGGACTTCGTCCAGCAGCTGATGCGCCGCATGGCCGCGTCGAAGCCCATCGTTATCGGTTAACGTCGCTTGAGCACCATCAAAGCGGATCAGTTGGATGGCCAGCTTGCCCGCGGTCTTGCACCGGTTTATGTGATCCACGGCGACGAGCCCTTGCTTTCGCTCGAAGCGGGCGATGCCATTCGGGCAACCGCCCGATCACGAGGCTTCACCGAGCGCGAAGTGCATCAAGTTGAGCGCGGTTATGACTGGTCTCGATTAGCCCAGAGCGCCGCTTCGATGTCCTTGTTCGGGGACCGTAAGCTCATCGAGGTTCGACTGCCGAGCGGCAAGCCAGGAACAGAAGGTGCAGCCGCGTTGAGCGCTTACTGCGGCAAACTGCCGACTGATACGATGCTTATGTTGAGCCTGCCACGCCTCGACAAGGCGGGACAAAGCGCGGCATGGTTCAATGGGCTCGATCGGGTAGGCGTGGTCGTCAATGTTTTTGGCATCGACCGCGCTCAACTGCCGCAATGGCTTGCCGCCCGACTTCATAAGCAGAGCCAACGCGCCTCACACGAGGCGCTATCTTTCATTACCGAATGCGTCGAAGGCAATTTGCTTGCGGCCCATCAGGAAATTCAAAAACTAGGGCTGCTCTTTCCGCCCGGGGAACTGTCTTTTGAGCAAGTGCGGGGAGCGGTGCTCGATGTCGCACGATTCGACGTCTATCAAATCTCCGAGGCATTACTCGCCGGCGACATTAAGCGTCTGGCCCGGGTTTTGGACGGCCTGAGGGGTGAAGGTGAAGCTCCGAATCGTGTGTTGTGGATGATGAGCGAGGATCTCCGAGCCGTGCTGCGTTTGCAAAGTGCCAACGGTCGCTCGGCACAAGACATATTTCGCGAGAATCGCATTTGGGGCCCTAAGCAGACATTGGTTTCCGCCGCCGCCCGCCGGCTGGGACGGGACATGCTCGAGCGCGCATTGGCACAAGCCGCAAGCGTCGATCGCATGATCAAGGGCCTGTCTCGAGGCGATGCCTGGGACGAACTGCTGCAATTAGGCGTCGCTCTCGGACGCTAGCGCCTCCCAATGGGGCGGGTAGAATGTCACCAATGGATGTGAAGCAATATATGCAGGATCTCGGCAAGCGTGCTCGCTCGGCCGCGCGCGAGATCGCTCGCGCAGACACCGCAACGAAAGATAAGGCGCTGCGCGCCATGGCGCAGGCGCTACGCGCAAATGCCGCGGCGGTGCTCGAAGCGAATGCCGCCGATGTCGCCACCGCGCGCGGCAAAGGCATGGACGCAGCCTTTATCGACCGACTGACCTTGACCGAGAAAAATATCGAAGCGATGGCTCAAGGACTCGAGCAAGTGGCCGAACTGCCGGACCCCATCGGCGCCATCAACGATCTGAGAACTCAACCGAATGGCATTCAGGTCGGCCGCATGCGCGTGCCGCTTGGTGTCATCGGAATCATTTACGAATCACGTCCCAATGTGACGGCCGATGCGGCGGCCCTTTGCCTCAAGTCGGGCAATGCGAGTATTTTGCGCGGCGGTTCGGAATCGGTCCGCTCGAACCAAGCCATTGCTCAATGTGTAAAAGCCGGATTGCGAATCGCGGGACTACCGGAAGCCGCAGTACAGGTGGTCGAAACACCGGATCGCGCGGCGGTGGGTGAACTGCTGACAATGAAAGCGTATGTAGACATCATTGTGCCGCGCGGCGGCAAATCGCTGATCGAGCGCATCATCGCCGAGTCGCGCATCCCCATGATTAAGCATCTCGATGGCGTCTGCCACGTTTATATCGACGACAAGGCGGACATCGACAAGGCCGTGCGCATCGCGGACAACGCGAAGACGCATCGCTTCGGCACCTGCAATACGATGGAAACGCTACTGGTCGCGCAAGCGATTGCCCCCCGGGTTTTACCGCTGTTGGCGACGATCTATGCGGAGAAGGGTATCGAATTGCGGGGCGATGAGGCAACGAGACGCCTGTTGCCGCAGATCAAGGCTGCAACAGAGACGGATTGGTACGAGGAGTATTTGGCGCCCATCCTCGCCGTCCGCATTGTGTCCGGACTTGATGAGGCAATCGAGCACATCGAGACCTACGGTTCGCATCATACGGATGCAATCGTCACGGAAGACGAGAGCCGTGCGCAGCGATTCCTCCGCGAAGTGGATTCGGCTTCGGTCATGGTCAATGCCTCGACTCGGCTCGCCGACGGATTCGAGTATGGCCTCGGGGCCGAGATCGGGATCTCCACGGACAAACTGCATGCGCGGGGACCGGTCGGGTTAGAAGGTTTGACCTCCCAAAAATACGTTGTGCTTGGAACAGGGCAGGTGCGCGCCTGAGTTCGCAGACTTCTACAAGAGCGCTCGGACTCATGGGCGGCAGCTTCGATCCGGTGCACATCGGCCACTTGCGCGTGGCGCTCGAGGCAATAGAGACGCTCGGATTGGAAGGCGTGCGTTGGATTCCATCCGGCGCACCCGGTCATCGCGGCGCCCCTGAAGCAACCGCGTCGGACCGGTTGGCAATGTTGGGCTTGGCATGCCAAGACGAGCCTCGCTTTCAGATCGACCCGGCCGAACTGGATCTGGATGAACCCACCTTCACCATTAACAGCCTAAAACGCTTACGCAGCGAATTAGGCGCTCAGCATGCGCTGGTCATGCTCATTGGCATGGATAACCTGCTGAAGCTACACACTTGGCGCGATTGGCAATCATTGTTCGAGTACGCCCACTTCGCGGTCGCACAGCGTCCCGGTTATGAGTTGAAAATCGAGGCGCTCGACCCCAATTTGAGAAGCGTGTACCAGGATAGGGTTGGTGACCTATCAGCACTGAGCGCGCCTAGCGGTCACATCCTTCACTTTGAATCTTTGGCCTTACCGATTTCGTCCAGCGACATCCGTGCACGCCTGAAGAGGGGGGGAAGCATTCGCTACTTGGTGCCGGAACCGGTGCGCCGTTTTATCGAGGCGCGCCAACTTTATCGCTAGGAACGCACGAATCTTGCGTCAAACTCGGCATCACGATCGCGGCTGCGCCGCTTTACATAGGAGCGTTACCACTCTTGGATATCCGTCGTAAGCAAAAATCAGTTGTCGAGGCATTGGAAAATATCAAAGCCAAAGACATCGTCGTATTCAACGTTTCCCACCTCAGCAGTCTTTTTGATCGTGTCGTTATCGCCAGCGCCGATTCATCCCGTCAAACCAAAGCCTTAGCACGCAGCCTGCAGGACCGAATGGCCGAAATCGGCGAGTCCATCGTCGGCATCGAGGGCGAAGGTACGGGCGAGTGGGTACTGGTCGATATCGGTGACATCGTCGTGCACATCATGCAGCCGGCGATCCGCTCACACTACAACCTCGAAGAGTTGTGGGATCAGCCTGCCCCGCGCAAGCGCCGGAGTTCGGCAACGGCCGCAGAGCAACACGCGTCTGCCTGAGAGACGATGCGCCTGCTGATCGTCGCAGTGGGCGAGCGCATGCCCGGTTGGGTGGACGAGGGTTTCAACGAATACTTAAAGCGTATGCCGCGCCGGTTCCGCATTGAGTTGATTCCCATTCGACCGGAGAAAAGAACCGGGCGCACTGCTGAGCAATGTATCGCCGCTGAGGCGCAGCGCATTCGTGCCGCCCTTCCGGCGGGCGTGCAAAAAGTCATATTGGATGAACGCGGCCAGGATCTACGGAGCCTGGATCTCGCCGGACTGATGGAGCGTTGGTTGTCGGATGGCCGTGATACGGCCTTTCTTATCGGCGGCCCGGATGGTCTAGCGCCCGAACTAAAAAAAGAGACAGATTTGCATATTCGGCTCTCGAGCATGACGCTGCCGCATGCAATGGTGCGCGTTCTGCTCGCGGAACAGCTTTATCGCGCCGCAGCCATTCTGGATAATCACCCTTATCATCGCGAATAAGCGCCTGTCGGCGTAACCAAATAATCGGGGCTGGGGATGCCCGGATCGGATCGAGAGCGACGTGATTGCACCGCTACCCAAGTTCTATCTGGCCTCGCGCAGCCCGCGCCGTCGCGAACTGTTGAAACAGATCGGCGGGCAGTTCGAGGTCCTGCTTCTACGTGAGCACAATGCCCGCGCTACCGACGTAGACGAAACCCCGCAGGACGGGGAGCTCCCTACGGCTTTTGTCGAACGGATATGCCGCCAGAAGGCCGAAACCGGCTGGATGCGCGTGCAGCAACGGCAACTACCTCGCCTACCTGTTCTTGCCGCCGACACCACGGTTGCGGTGGATCATCGTATTTTCGGCAAGCCGGCCAATCGCGAGGACGCAGTCGCCATGTTGAAGGATCTCTCGGGGCGCGAGCACCGCGTTTTGACCGGAATCTGCCTGAAGTACGACCAAAAGGTCGATTTCATTCTCAACGACAACCTCGTCCGCTTTCGATCCCTGACCGACGAGGAGATCAGCCAATATGTGGACACCGGCGAGTCGTACGATAAAGCCGGAGGTTACGCAATCCAGGGACGAGCGGCGGTGTTCATCCCGGAGATTCTGGGGAGTTACACTGGCGTCATGGGTCTCCCCCTTTACGAAACCGCACAATTACTGCGCAAGTTCCAGAGCCGCTAACACTATTCTTCTTTGAGCGCAGGTTTGAGCGAAGACATTCTCATCAACGTCACGCCACAGGAGACACGTGTGGCTGTGACGGCGAACGGCGTCGTGCAGGAACTGCATATCGAACGCGCGCATAGCCGCGGCTTGGTCGGCAACATCTGTATGGGAAAAGTCGTTCGCGTACTGCCGGGCATGCAATCGGCGTTCATCGAAATCGGCTTGGAACGTGCCGCTTTCCTCCATGTAGCCGACATCTGGGAAGAGCGCCAAAACGGCCATGCTCAAGGCGAAGATGCGGTCAAGACATCGACGAAACCCATCGAGAAAATCCTGAACGAGGGTCAACCCCTCATGGTGCAGGTGATCAAAGACCCCATCGGTAGCAAAGGCGCGCGACTCTCGACGCAAATCAGCATCGCGGGCCGTTTTCTTGTCTATCTGCCTCAAGATCCGCATATCGGCATCTCGCAACGCATCGAGAACGAGGACGAGAGACGCGCTCTACGTGAACGCATGCAACAGATGGTACCGAGCGAGGAAAAGGGCGGCTTCATCATCCGTACCATGGCCGAGTCTGCCAGCGACGCGGAATTGTCCAACGACGTTCAATATCTCAGGCGCTTGTGGCAAGGCATTCGCGAGCGCAGCGCGAGTTCGGGCGCGCCGACATTGCTCTATCAGGATCTCTCTTTAGCGCAACGCGTACTGCGCGACTTCGTCAATGAGGACAGTGGGCGTATCGTGGTCGATTCGCGGGAAAACTTTAGCAAACTGCAAAGCTTCGCCGGAGAATACACGCCGGCAGTTTTGCCGAAGCTCGAGTACTACACCGGCGAGCGGCCGCTTTTTGATCTCTACAACATCGAAGAGGAGATCGAGCGGGCCTTGGCACGTCGTGTGGAGTTGAAATCCGGCGGATATTTGATCATCGATCAGACCGAGGCCATGACGACCATCGATGTGAACACGGGCGGCTTTGTCGGGTTGCGCAACTTCGACGACACGGTTTTCAAAACGAATCTCGAAGCAGCACAAGTCATCGCCCGTCAGCTACGGCTGCGCAATCTGGGCGGCATCATCATTCTCGATTTCATCGATATGGACAATACGGACCATCGTCAAGCGGTCCTTGCGGAGTTGAATAAAGCGCTCGCCCGCGACCGAACGAAAATGACGGTCAACGGCTTCACCACCTTGGGGTTGGTGGAAATGACGCGCAAGCGCACGCGCGAAAGCCTGGAACATGTGCTGTGCGAGAGCTGCATGACCTGCGGTGGGCGTGGCGTTGTAAAAACGGCGCGCACCGTCAGTTATGAAATCCTGAGAGAAATTCTCCGCGAAGCCCGCCAGTTCAACGCGAGAGAATTTCGTATTCTCGCCTCGCAATCCGTGATCGACCTTTTTTTGGAAGAAGAATCGCAATCGCTCGCAATGCTTGGCGACTTCATCGGCAAGCCTGTATCGTTGCAGGTCGAAACCAGCTACACACAAGAACAGTTCGATATCATTCTTATCTAGCAAATGAAGCGATCGTCATCTCAAACCGCTCTCGATAAGGCTCGAGCCGAAATCGCGGCAAAAAGAAAAAAACGGGAGACTCGTTTTGCCGACACGGTTCTAGGCTGGGAGAGCGAAGAAGAAGCGGCGAGGGATGGCTTTCCTGCCACAGTGATCGGCTGGGATCACCCAGCGGCGCAGACAAGCAAAGCCACGCCGCGCGCCGCGAAAGCGCTTCCCGCTGAAGTGCGCAACGCTGATGCAGCCGTAAGTCAAAAAGCCAAGCGTATTGCATTTGTCTTTCTGATGGCCGTCGCGCTTGTCATTGGCGGCTTTGTCTTCGCTCGAATAAAGTCCTGAGCTTTCGATCGCCGTGCGGCATGTTATGCCTCATTGACCGTGCGGATGTCGGCTACGCTGATTAAATAAGATTGTGGGGCCAGTCCCTGCTCTTGAATGCGCCTCGCTCCCGACCGCCCCTTTCGGTGAGCGCCGCAAAGCAGCCCTCTTTGACTACCCCGCGCAGAAGCGCTCGTATCGGTGGCAAACTAAGGCCCGCACCTTTTTTGCATGCTCATTCGCACATCTTCCGGAGCACCGTCATGAACGATTCTCTCAGCAACAATCAGCTTAGCGAGTTCGACAGCCTGCTTCCCAACGCAACCTTCAGTCGACGTGGATTCATCGCATCAACCATCGCAGCCGGCTTTGCGCTGGCGACCCATCCGCTAAGCGCGCAAACGATGATCCAAACCCCCACGACCGGATTGGAAGCGGGTGACACTGCGATACCCGTAGCCGACGGTAGCATCCCTGGTTATTACGCGGTGTCATCCAAGTCGGGCAAGAAGCCGGTAATTCTTGTGATTCAGGAAATTTTCGGTGTGCACGAACACATCAAGGACGTCTGCCGACGTCTTGCAAACGCTGGTTATTTCGCGGTCGCGCCCGCGCTTTTTCATCGACAAGGGGATGTCAGTCAAATTAAAGACATTCCCACCATTCAAAAAGAAGTGGTTGCTAAAGTACCGGACGCGCAAGTAATGAGCGATCTGGATGCGACGGTGGCATGGGCCCGCCAACATAAACATGCGAATACCGGCAAGCTCGGGATTACGGGTTTTTGCTGGGGTGGCCGCATTACCTGGCTCTATGCTGCGCACAACCCGAATCTCGATGCGGGGGTTGCTTGGTACGGTCGCCTCATCGGCGACGCGACGGCTAACACGCCATTGCACCCGGTGGATATTGCCGATCAGATTAAAGCGCCCGTACTCGGTTTATACGGGGGCGCCGATCAAGGCATTCCCGTTGACACGGTGGAGCGTATGCGCGCCGGCTTACGCGCGTTCGTGAAGCCGGGGGAAATCATTGTCTATCCTGACGCACCGCATGCCTTCAACGCGGACTATCGGCCGACTTATCGCAAGGAAGTGGCGGAGGACGCATGGGCGAAAATGCTGGCTTGGTTCAAAAAACACGGCGTTGCATAAGCAACACGCATTGCATAAGCCAAAGTAAGCCCAGGAGACTGGCGCAAATAAAAAAGGCGACCTGACCTGGTCGCCTTTTTTGCGATGGCTCGTATCAGTCCGCGTATTGCCCCGCCGCCTTCAGCACCGGGCCCCATTTCGCAATCTCACTGGTCAGATGCTTCTGCAAATACGCTGGGGTCGCTTTCTCAGGGCTTGCCGGATCGGTGCCTAGATCATTGAAACGTGTTTTCACCGCGGGATCTTTCATCGCCGCCTGCAACGCCTGCACGAGGCGATCAACTACGGGTTTCGGTGTGCCCTTTGGCGCATACAACGCATGCCACACCCCCACTTCAAAACCTTTCATCCCCTCTTCCTGCATCGTCGGCAGGTCGGGCAGTGAAGCGACACGCGTTGCAGTGGTGACTGCATAGGCCTTCACCTTGCCGCCCTTGATCTGAGAAGTCGTATTGGTCGTTTGATCGCACATGAAATCGACTTCCCCGCCCAGTAACGCCGTCATGGCAGGTCCGGTCCCTTTATAGGATACGGTGACCATGTCAGTCTGGATCGCGCTGAAAAAAAGCACGCCGCACAAATGCGATGCGGAGCCCAACCCCGCGTTCGCATAGGACAGCTTGTCCTTGTTCGCCTTTACATAAAAAAGAAACTGCTTGAAATCTTTGGGCGCAAAGTCTCCGCGCGCGATCAAGGTCATCGGCACATCGGTCACTTCACCGATGTATTCGAAGTCCTTGAGCGGATCGAAAGATAATTTTCGATAGAGCGCCGGCGCAGTTGCCATGCCGATGTGATGTAGCAGCACCGTGTAGCCGTCCGGTGCTGCACGCGCCGCGCGCGCAGCACCGATGGTTCCACCGGCACCGCCGACGTTCTCGACAATGACCGTCTGTTTTAGATTGTCTTGCATGGAGGCGGCAATGGTGCGCGCCACAGTGTCCGTCGGCCCGCCCGCCGCGAAAGGCACGATCATGGTAATGGGTTTGTCCGGAAAGTTCTGAGCGAGGCCGGGCATGCTGAAGCCACAAGCCATGATCAGGCCGCTCAATAGCGCCTTGGTTCGCATGTAATTCTCCTCATTATGAAAACTCGCCTGCTTTTACTCTTTAACTTATACGCGGAGATCCGCGACGCAGGCCAGCAATCTTAGCTGATTCAATCGGCTGTCGGACATAAAGCGAGCGACAAGGCAGCGGATAAAATCTTGGTGCTTTGAGCATGAACGGTTAAGCGCCTCAAACGATCCGTTATCACCGGAAGACGGCCGCACCAGAACCGTCTGAGCGCTACTTGTACGAATGGCCAGCTTTTTGTGCGTCGTTGAAGACCCCTCGTCTTCGTCCACGAAGCCCAAAAAATGCGGTCGGCCCCGATTTATACGTGAATTGCAGTGATGCGCTTACATTGAGAATCTTGCTCAAAAGATCACTTCCTACCGTGCAACTCGGGAAGTCGATGGCGCGCCCGACAGGATTCGAACCTGTGACCTTTGGCTTCGGAAACCAACACTCTATCCAACTGAGCTACGGGCGCGAGAGGGCGGAGGAACCGCCGCCCCAATTGTAGCCGATGAGGGAGGCGACTTTGCCGATCAGAGCGCCGCGGCTATAATTCGCGCCGGCGGTTCGTCCGCCGATCGAGCAGGCGCGGGCGCAGGCGGCGCTATCCGGCTCGAAATTCACTGCCGCCAGCAAAGGTTTCCAATTCATGAAAGACGAAGGCCCCGACCACGCCCACTCTTCGCCGATCAAGACACCTAAGCAGCTGATCATTGTGATCGTGCTCGCTTTTGTCATCCCGATCATCGGCATCATCCTGCTGGTGAAGTTTGCATCTACCGGGAATCCCCCTTCAGAGGAAGTATTGAATCCGGAGAGCACGGCGCAGCGCATCGCCCCGGTTGCCAAAGTCATGACGGTAGATAGTCCCGGTGCTGCGGAAGAAGCAGCGGCGAGCGGCTTACCGACCATGGCCGCAGCAAGCCCCGCGGCGGGCGGCGCCGCTGCAGGGGATAAGGGACAAGGGACCTATCAAAGCGCTTGTGCGGCATGTCATGGCGCGGGCGTTTTGGGCGCACCCAAAATGGGAGATAAAGGCCAATGGGCGCCTCGCATTGCAAAAGGTAAGGACACGCTTTATACACATGCCATCAAAGGCTTCGGCGCAATGCCCCCTAAAGGTGGCGCCATGTCGTTGGCCGATGCAGACGTTAAGGCCGCAGTTGACTACATGGTGAATGCGTCGAAATAAAGCGGCCCGAATCTACGAACGGGGCGCCTCGGCGCCCCGTTTTACTTGGCGCCGGTGTCCAGCCAGTGGGCTAGAATCCAAGCCTCCGTTGCAATAGCAAACCTTGTCTAAAGGCGCGATACGATGGTCCCCCATCTGACCACTGCTCTGTCCGGCCCTTTGGCCGATCTTGAACGGCGCATTCTCGATGCCAGTGTCACGATCGAGCATTGGTTTCGAGGACAGTGGGCCGACCACACGCCCCCGATTTACGGCTCGGTCGATCTGCGCAACAGCGGGTTCAAATTGGCTCCGGTCGACACCAATCTCTATCCCGGCGGCTTCAACAATCTCAATCCGCAATTCACCCCGCTATGTGTCCAGGCGGCGATGTCGGCCATTGAGAAGATCTGTCCAGACGCCCGCAATCTGCTGATCATTCCGGAAAACCACACGCGCAATCGCTTCTATCTGCAAAACGTGGCCAGACTGTGCACTATATTCCGCCAAGCCGGCATGAATGTCCGAATCGGCACATTGATTCCCGAAATTACTGCCCCCACGCCGATCGAAATTGAGGGACATGCGCCCTTGATCTTCGAACCCTTAGTGCGTCGCGGCCATCGCATCGGCCTTGAAAACTTCGACCCATGCACGGTCTTGCTGAACAACGATTTGTCCGCGGGCATACCGGAAGTCCTCAAAGATCTGCACGAACAGTATTTACTCCCACCTTTACATGCCGGATGGGCGGTACGGCGCAAGTCACGCCACTTCGCCGCCTATGACGAAGTTGCGGCAGAATTTGCGCAGCTCTTGCAAATCGACCCTTGGCTGATCAATCCCTACTTCGCGCGTTGCGGTCAGATCAACTTCCATGAACGAGACGGAGAAGAGTGCCTTACGAGCAATGTCAATGAGATGCTTGCGAAGATGCGCACGAAGTATTTGGAATACGGCATCAAGGACGAGCCCTATGTTGTGGTGAAAGCCGACGCAGGGACCTATGGGATGGGGGTTATGACGGCACGCAGCCCCGAGGATGTGATGGGCTTGAACCGCAAGCAGCGCAACAAGATGGCCGTGGTCAAGGAAGGGCTCGCGGTGACCGAAGTCCTCATTCAAGAAGGTGTGCCGACATTCGAAACTGTGAATGACGCGGTCGCCGAACCGGTCGTGTACATGATTGATCGTTACGTCGTCGGCGGCTTCTACCGCGTTCACACCGGTCGCGGGAAGGATGAAAACCTCAACGCGCCGGGCATGCATTTTGAGCCGCTTGCCTTCGAGGATTGTTGCACTCAGCCCGATCACTCCGCGCAAGCGGATGCGCTGCCAAACCGTTTCTATTCCTATGGCGTGATCGCGCGGCTGGCACTACTGGCTGCCTCCCTCGAACTTGAGCAGACGACACCGGCCGAATGAAACTTTGCATCATCCTCGATCCACTCGAGCGCATTAAACCTTATAAAGATTCGACCTACGCGATGATGGTGGAAGCCACGGCGCGCGGCCACACGGTTTTCGTCATGATGCAAGAAGGCTTGTTGTGGAAAAACGGACGGGTGCTCGGCGGCGCTGCGCCGATTCAAATGACAGGCAACGAAGAGGACTGGTATCGACTGGGCGCCTCGAAGGAAATGCCGCTTACTGATTTCGATGCCGTGCTCATGCGTAAAGATCCGCCTTTCGATATCGAATATGTGACGAGTACCTGGTTACTCGAGCGCGCGGTTGCTCAAGGCGCGCGCGTTTTCAATCACCCGCCTGCGATTCGCGATCATAGTGAGAAACTGGCGATCGCCGAATTCCCTCAGTTCATCGTCCCCACTTTGGTCACACGACTCGCGTGGGAAGTGCAAGCTTTCATCGACGAACATCGCGACACGATATTGAAACCTATGGACGGCATGGGCGGCGCGGGAATTTTTCGCGTCACACATAAGGATCCGAATCGCAACGTCATCGTCGAAACGCTTTGCCCCGATGGCAGCCGCACCATCATGGCGCAACGCTACATTCCCGAGATAAGAGATGGTGATAAACGGGTACTGTTGATCGCCGGCAAACCGGTCCCCTATTCACTCGCGCGCATTCCGAAAGAAGGCGAGTCCCGCGGCAACCTTGCCGCAGGCGGGATTGGCGTCGCACGCCCTCTGACCGCGAGGGATAAAGAAATCGCCGCGGCGCTTGGACCGGTGCTTGCCGCGCGCGGTCTGTTGCTCGTGGGAATCGACATCATCGGCGACTATTTGACGGAAATTAATGTGACTAGCCCCACTTGCTTCCGCGAGATTGCGACGCAGACGGGCTTCAACGTGGCCGGTATGTTCATCGATGCGCTGGAAAGTTTCGTCAGCGGTGCCGCTGCTACACTTCGTCCATCATGATCGGCATTTTGATCGTTAGTCACGGCGCCTTCGGCGAATCGCTCATTCATTGCGCCAGCCATGTGCTGGGCAAACGTCCTTTGCGTGTGCGGCAAGTAGGGGTCACGGTCCATGACGACCCAGACCTCATCTTTCCGGTTGCTCAAGAGCTCGTACGACAACTCGACGAAGGTCAGGGCGTATTGGTGATAACCGATATGCTCGGCGCGACGCCATCGAATATCGCGTCGCGGCTTTACGTGCCGGGCCGAGTAGAAATCATTGCGGGGGCCAATCTACCCATGCTCGTCCGCGCGCTTACCTACCGGCATGAAAGCCTACCGGCGGTCATCGCCAAAGCGATCAGCGGCGGCCGCGACGGCGTCACCTATCTGAACGAGGGAAATATGCATGCCGCGACAGGAAGTTGAAATCGTCAACAAACTCGGCCTGCATGCGAGAGCTTCTGCAAAACTGACGCAAACCGCAGGCAAATTCGCGGCCGACATCTGGTTGTCGCGCAACGGTCGTCGAGTGAATGCGAAAAGCATCATGGGTGTCATGATGCTTGCCGCCGGCAAAGGCAGTCGCATTGAGATCGAAACGAGCGGGGAGGATGCCGGCGCAGCGATGGACGCGGTAGTGGCTCTAATCGGCGATCGTTTCGGAGAAGGTGAATAGCGTGGGTAAACCCGAACTCGACGCGAAAGGCGTTTTGCTCGCCCCCTGCGGTGCAAGTTTCACCTTACACGGCGCCGGCGTCTCCGACGGCGTTGCGATCGGAACCGCGCATCTCATTACGACAGCACGGCTCGAAGCGCCGCACTATGAAATAGACGCAGATCAGATCGAGGCGGAAATAGAACGCTTCGATGCCGCCGTTGCGACGGTGCGCGGGCAGATGGGCGCGCTGCAGGTGAGTATGCCCGCCAGTGCGCCCGCTGAGATGAGCGCATTTCTCGACCTGCATCTGATGATCCTCAAAGATTCCATGCTTGCGGAGGTCCCGCGCGACCTCATCAGGGTGCGCCGCTATAACGCCGAATGGGCCTTGGTGCAGCAGATGGAAACCCTCGTCCAGCGCTTCGACGAAATCGAAGACGCCTACTTGCGCGAACGCAAGGCCGATATCGAGCAAGTGGTCGAACGCGTTTTAAAAGTCTTGATGGGCAGCGCCAATCAACCGGCCGTTCCTTCTCACGAAGAGAACATCATCGTCGTGGCGCACGATTTTTCCCCTGCGGACATGATCCTTTTCAAGCAGCATCAGTTCGCCGGCTTCGTCACCGATCTTGGCGGCGTCACGTCTCACACGGCAATTGTCGCGCGAAGTCTGAATCTGCCTGCGATTGTGGGTCTGCACCACGCGCGTCACATGATTCGCGAAGGCGAATTGCTCATCGTGGACGGCGCAGAAGGCGTTCTGATCATCAACCCGGATCCGTTGGTGCTCAACGAGTATCGCTTGCGTCAAAGCGAATACGAGATTGAACGTCAAAAGCTCAAACGGCTTAAGAGCACGCCCGCTACTACCATCGAAGGCACGCCTATCGAGTTACAGGCCAATATCGAATTGCCGCAAGATGTGGACGAGGTGCTCGAAGCCGGAGCAACGGGAATCGGGCTTTATCGCAGTGAATTTCTTTTTCTCAATCGAGATACGCTGCCAAGCGAAGACGAGCAGTTCGAGGCCTATCGTTCCGTTGTGGAAGCGATGCAAGGCCGTCCCGTCACGATTCGCACACTCGATATCGGCGCGGACAAGGCGCTTGAAAGCCAAATCACGCCAGGTCCCAATCCAGCGCTCGGTTTGCGTGCCATTCGTTTCTGTCTGTCCGAGCCGCAGATGTTCATGACCCAGTTGCGCGCGCTTTACCGCGCTTCTCATTACGGCAAAGTGCGGTTGCTCATTCCGATGATTGCTCATCTTCACGAGATCGATCAGACGCTCGGACTCATCCGTCGCGCACAACAAAGCCTGCGTGATAAAGGAATCCCCTTCGACGAAACCGTCCCCGTTGGCGGGATGATTGAAGTCCCCGCAGCGGCCTTGGCCCTAGGCCAATTCGTCAAACGCCTGGACTTCCTCTCCATCGGCACGAATGACCTGATTCAGTACACGTTGGCAATCGATCGCACAGACGACGCCGTCGCGCATCTCTACGACCCGCTCCATCCGGCTGTGCTTTATCTGATCGGCCACACCATCCGTATCGCCAACCGCGCAGAAATCCCCGTGGCTGTGTGCGGTGAAATGGCGGGCCAGGTCGACCTCGCTCGGCTACTCCTGGGCTTGGGTCTGCGTCAATTCTCGATGCATCCGGCCCAGTTGCCGGCGGTCAAACAGCAGATTCTGCGATCGAGCATTTCCGAGGCCGAGGTCGTCGCCCAGCGTATTTTGCGTAGCGAAGACCCGGAGCGGGCCCGCATGCTGCTTGAGAGGCTGAACAATAGCCGTTGAAACAACCGGCCGGGAACCCTTCCCGGCAAGACTTGCTCTCACAGACGTCTTTTCCAGGGACTAGCCATGTTGCGTGAAATCTTAGGGGTAAGCCAGGACGAACCGCATATCGAGCGCCGCTGGTTTCATGACGAGTACTTCGACCTTTTTGTTCGCCAAGAAAGCAACGGCAGGCTTTGCTCCTTTGAGCTGTGCTATGGCTCACCGGGTAGCGAGAAGGCGCTCGTCTGGGAGGACGACGCCGGCTACTTCCATGACGGCGTGGAAGATAAGGATATAGACGGTGGCGGGGTACTGGGCTTTCCGCCAGAGTCGTATGGGGGAACCGACCCGATCGTTTCACGCTTTGATCTGGTCGCCAAATCCCTCCCAGACACTTTAAGAACCGCCGTGAGCGAGCGCGTGCATGAATATGCCTCGCATGCCGAGCTCACAGCCAGCCGGCGTAGGCAGTTCCGTCGCGCCGAGTGGCAACAGAAATCGGAAACGCGGTAGACTCCGCGCTGTCACGCCGCTTCGCGAGCGGCGACGGTAGTCGAAGTATTTGAAGTGAAATGCGCCGATTTGAGATCAGCTTGCGGGCGCTATATAAATACGGCTAAAGCGAGGGAAACCCGTTTAGCCGCGCAAGCTGCAACGGGTTTTTGTTTTGGAGCCTTCGCCGCATCAATGAATAGCCCTCGTTCTGTCGGTGCAGTGGTCGCGAACCGCGTCCATTTCGACCAACCATTACAACTCAAAAGCGGTGCCAACATCGCGCAATACGATCTGGCTTACGAGACCTACGGAAGCCTCAATGCGAACGCCTCCAATGCCGTTCTCGTGTGTCACGCCCTCAATGCCTCTCATCACGTCGCGGGTTTCTATGTCGACGCTCCACATAACGTCGGCTGGTGGGACAACCTAATCGGCCCCGGCAAGCCGCTCGATACCGATCGTTTCTTCGTCGTTGGCGTAAACAATTTGGGCGGCTGTTTCGGGTCCACCGGCCCGGCCAGCATCAACCCCACGACCGGAAAAGCGTATGGCTCTACTTTTCCGGTCGTGACGGTCGAAGACTGGGTACAGGCGCAATCGCTACTTGCCGATCGACTCGGCATTCAGCGGTTTGCTGCGGTCATCGGCGGTAGTCTCGGCGGCATGCAGGCTTTGCAATGGACAATCTCTTTCCCCGACCGCGTCGCGCACTCCTTGGTGATTGCGGCGGCACCGAAGCTATCCGCGCAAAATATCGCGTTTAATGAAGTCGCACGGCAGGCAATCACAACCGATCCGGATTTCCATGGCGGCAATTTCTATGAACACGGCAGCTTGCCAAAGCGCGGCCTGAGGATCGCCCGCATGATCGGCCACATTACGTATTTGTCGGACGATGCGATGATGGAGAAATTCGGCCGCATGTTGCGTGCGGACAAGCTGGGCTTTCACTTCGACGTCGATTTCGAGATCGAGTCTTACCTACGCCATCAGGCCGATAAATTCAGCTCCTATTTCGACGCGAACACATATCTGTTGATCACGCGCGCGCTCGACTATTTCGATCCGGCGCAAGGATTCAAGGGAAGTTTATCGGCGGCCATGGCAGCGGCGCGCGCGCGCTTCCTCGTCGTGTCTTTCTCATCGGATTGGCGTTTTAGTCCTGCACGGTCACGTGAGATCGTCAAAGCATTACTCGATAACCGGCGCGACGTAAGCTACGCCGAAATCGACGCGCCCCATGGTCATGACGCTTTCCTGATGGACGACCCGCGCTACCACGCGCTGTTGCGTAACTATTTCGCCCAGATTGCCCAAAAGGTGGGCGCATGAACACGGAGAACTTCGCGACACGTGCCGACTATCGGGCGATCGCCGATTGGATCAAACCCAACACCGGCGTGCTCGATTTAGGCTGCGGAGATGGAACATTGTTGCGCTATCTGAGCGAGACTCGTTCAGTGCGTGGCTACGGTGTGGAAATCAGCGATGCGAACGTGTTGGCTTGCGTAACCAACGGCGTCAGCGTCATTCAAGGCGATTTGGAACGCGGACTCTCCGGCTTCGATGCGGGGTCCTTCGATTACGTCATTCTGTCGCAAACCCTGCAAGCGATGCGGCATACCGAGAACATCTTGATGGAAATGCTGCGGGTTGGCCGCGAAGCCATCGTCACCTTCCCCAACTTCGGTTACTGGCGTGCTCGCTGGCAATTGACCTTCGGCGGCCATATGCCGATTTCGCCGGACCTGCCCTACGAGTGGTACAACACGCCCAATGTTCACTTATGTACCTTGAAGGATTTCGAGGCTTTCTGTGTGAAGCACGATGTTCGCATTCTGCAACGGTTGGTACTGACCGATCACCGCAAGGTGAAAGTTCTACCGAACCTGTTAGGCAGTCTGGCCGTATACCGCTGTACGCGAGCCTAGACCTCACCGTTCTTACCGGCAGAGCCGATGGAAAGGTCAGCGAGCCCCGACCGCATCATCAGCCAGAAGAGAATCACTCCGGGTAGCGCGACGAGCGTGGTAAGCAGATAGAAGTTTACATAACCAATCGACTCGATCATCGCGCCGACCGTCGTTCCGGTAATCACCCGACCCGCGATGCTCGCCAAAGCCGAGAGCAAGGCGTACTGACTCGCCGTAAAACGGAGATTGCACAAGGCTGAAAGATAGGCAACTACCGTCACGCCCCCAATACCGCTGGCGAAGTTCTCGAAGCCGATCGCTGCCGCCATTCCGAGGTTGCTATGGCCGACCATCGCCAACGCCGCGAAACTGAGATTCGACAAAGCCATGAGCACCAAGCTCACGAGCACGGAGCGCTTCATGCCGAACCGGTTGTAAAGAATCCCTCCGACGAAGACACCGATAAGCAAGGCAATGAAGCCGATGCCGACGTCGTAAAAAGCCACCTCGTCATTGCTGAAACCAAGATCCTGAAAGAGCAAGCGCAGGGTGAGGTTGGCAAGCGTGTCCCCGATTTTATGAATCAGGATGAAGAGCAGCACCACTAGTGCGCCTTGCCTCTTAATAAATTCCATCAAGGGGCTGATGTACTCGATCAGCGCCTCTTTCAAACTGCGAGCCTTTGCCGGCTCCCGGTGCCGCTTCGGTTCCCCCATGACTACTCCGACCAGCATTGCGGGAACGGCGAATGCGGCGCACGCGATGTACGCGGCAGTCCACCCAAAACGGTGCGCGAGAACCAAGGCTAAGGCACCGGCTCCCGCAGCGCCGATCCGCCACCCGTATTGCGACATGCCGGAACCCACCCCAAGCTGACGCGGCTCAAGCAACTCGATGCGATACGCATCAATAATGATGTCGAATGTGGCGCCGGCAATCCCGACCGTGATCGCCGCAATGGCAACGATGTAAAGCGCTTCCTGCGGGTCGGCGACGCCGAGAAATGCGACGGCCGCCATCACCATTGCCCCAGCTAGCCATAGCCAACTGCGTCGCTGGCCAAATCGGCCAATGAGCGGCAGGCGCAGGTTGTCCACCATCGGGGCCCAGAGAAATTTAAAGTTGTAAGCAAGAAAGGTGAGCGCAAACGCGGTGACCGCGCTTTTTGTGACGCCGTATTGCGCGAGGCGTGTTGTTAAGGTCGCGCCGATCATTGCAAAAGCGAATCCGGAGGAAACGCCTAAGCACAAAGCCGCGACCGGCGCCGATTCGAAATACGGGCGCACGCCCTCGGGTAAAGCGTCGCGCCAGCCCCGGCCGTTTTTATTGTTAGTCATTCGTTGGCATCTGATTCGGGTGGTACCTTCGCTCAAATCGCATAGTCGTAGTCGATGGTTAAGGGCGCATGATCGGAGAACCATTGATCCTTGTAAACGCTTGCGTGGAGCGCCTTGGCGGCGATGCCGGGCGTCGCGATTTGATAGTCGATACGCCATCCTACGTTTTTAGCGCGCGCTTGCCCTCGATTGGACCACCACGTGTAGCAAGCGTCGGTGGCATCCGGATGCAAACGTCGATAAACGTCGACCCAACCGTGTTCGTCGAAGACGCGCGATAACCAAGCGCGCTCTTCAGGCAAAAAACCGGAGTTTTTCTGGTTCGATTTCCAGTTCCTCAGATCGATTTCCTTATGCGCAATGTTCCAGTCGCCGCACAAGATGAACTCTCGTCCGCTTCGAACTAACCGTTCCAAATGCGGCAGAAACTCATCGAGGAAGCGGAACTTGGCCAGCTGCCTTTCTTCCGACGACGAACCCGACGGCAAATACAGGGAAATGATGGATAACTCGCCGTAATCAGCCTGCAGAAAACGGCCTTCCGGGTCGAACTCCATGCTGCCGTAACCTGAAACCAGGCGGTCCGGTTCTCGTTTGCAGTACAGTCCTACGCCGGCGTAGCCCTTACGCTCGGCACAACAAAAGTGACCGATTAATCCAGGCGGTCTCAGAATGGCATCGGACAGATCGCTTTCCTGCGCCCGAACCTCTTGTAAGGCAACGCAATCTGCGTTCTGAGTACTCAACCATTCCAACACGCCTTTGTTGGCCGCGGAACGAATGCCGTTGAGATTCAAGGTGATGACGCGTAACATTTTCGCTTGCCTGCGCTATGAAAGGTGCTTGTGTGACTGATTTCCGCCGAGAGTTCATTCGCTTTTGTATCGAATGCGGAGTAATGCGTTTCGGCAGTTTCGTGACCAAATCCGGCAGGACCACGCCGTATTTCTTCAACGCCGGATTATTCAATACCGGCGCCAGATTGGATCAGCTTGCGCAATTTTACGCAAAGGCAATCCTCAATTCCGAAGTACGCTTCGATATGTTATTCGGGCCGGCTTACAAAGGCATCCCCCTGGCAGCCGCTACGGCGGTGGCTTTGGCCAGATCGGATAGGGATGTGCCTTTCGCCTTTAACCGTAAGGAAGCGAAGGACCATGGCGAAGGCGGGAACATCATCGGTGCGCCGCTCGAGGGCAGAGTGCTCGTGATTGACGACGTCATGACGGCTGGAACGGCGGTGCGCGACACGATGAAAATACTCGACGCTCACAATGCGAAGCTTGCCGGCGTGGCAATCTCTTTAGACAGAATGGAGCGCGGTACCGGCGATCAATCCGCGGTGCAAGAAGTGCGATCGCAATTCGACGTGCCGGTGATCACGATCGCCTCCGTCGACGATCTGCTCAGCTACATAAGGGGCGAGCCGAAGCTTGCTCATCATTTGAATGATATAGAGGCGTATCGACGTCAATATGGCGTTGAAGATCATGCGTAGAGCGACTATTTCTTTGGCGGTTATCGGCCTTCTGTGCGCGTACGGTCCCGTTCATGCGCAAAGCAAAGGCTCGTCATCGCCAACCACTCAGAAGCTATATAAGTGGGTGGACGATCAGGGGAAAGTACATTACACGGAACGACTGCCGCCAGAAGCGACCGGCAAAGCCACCGCCCAAATGAATCGCCAGGGGACGGTGGTCAAAGAGATGGATCGAGCGCTCACTAAAGAAGAGCAACTCGCGAAGCAGGAAGCCGAACGCAAGCGGGAAGAAGACGCCAAACGCGCGACCGAAGAAAGGCGAATGAACGAGGCGATACTCAGCTCGTACAGCAGCGAGAAAGATATCGATATGGCGCGCGAGCGCGCCATGCAATCGAATGCTGACGCGATCAAAAGCGCGATGCATAACGTGGAAACCGCGAAGAAATTACAGGCGGAACTGAAACAGAAGACCGCCCCATTCAAGGACAAGTCGCTACCGCTAAAATTGCAACGGGATATCGAATCGAACGAAGTCGATCTGCGCAACCAGCAGCAATTGCTGGATTCAAAAACGCTTGAAGCGGCGAAGATCAACGCCCGCTACGACGAAGACAAACGCCGCTACATTGCGCTAACAAGAGGCGGCCCCGTCTCGGCTGCTCCACCCACATCAACACCGGCGCCAACCGCCACGCGTTAAGAAAGCTTCTTCTTGAGCAGTTCGGTCAGTTGCGCCGGATTCCCTTTGCCTTTCGTCGCTTTCATCGCTTGACCGACCAGCGCATTGAAGGCCTTCTCCTTGCCGGCACGAAATTCTTCTACCGATTTCTGATTCGCTGCGAGCACTTGCTCGACTATCGCTTCGAGCGCTGCGCCGTCGGTAATCTGCTTCAGGCCTTTGCGTTCGATAATCTCGTCAGCATTTTTGCCTTCGCCGGCCCAAAGCGCGTCGAAAACTTCTTTGGCAATCTTTCCGGAAATCGTGTTGTCCAGGATGCGGGACAACAGTCCTGCCATCTGGGCGCTGTTGACGGGCGCATCGACAATGTTCAAATCATTTCTGTTGAGTGCCGCGCTGAATTCGCCCATCAGCCAATTTGCTGCAAGCTTGGCAGCATCGTTTCCGCCAAGCGCTTGCAGGACATCTTCAAAGTAGTTGGCCATGTCCAAGGACGCGCCCAGCGTCTGCGCATCATAAGGCGATAGGCCCATATCGGCCTGATATCGCGCTTGCTTCGCCGCCGGTAACTCGGGCAATGCAGCACGTACACGTTCGATCCACTCTTCGCTTATTGAAAGCGGCAGCAAATCCGGATCAGGAAAATAACGGTAGTCATGCGCGTCTTCCTTCGACCGCATCATGCGGGTTTCCCCTCGTTCCGGATCGAAGAGAACGGTTGCTTGGTGGATCTTGCCGCCGTCTTCAAGCGTATGAATTTGCCAGGACGCCTCGTACTCGATGGCTTGTTGCAAAAAGCGAAAGGAATTGAGGTTCTTGATCTCGCGACGGGTGCCGAATTCTTTGTCGCCTACACGCCGCACAGAAACATTGGCGTCACAGCGAAACGACCCTTCTTGCATATTCCCGTCGCAAATGCCGATCCACTGTACTAGCGCATGCAAGGCCTTCGCATAGGCGACCGCTTCCTCGGCAGATCGCATATCCGGTTCCGAAACGATTTCGAGCAGTGGCGTACCGGCACGATTGAGATCGATGCCGCTTGCATCGATGAAATCCTCGTGCAGCGATTTCCCCGCATCTTCTTCAAGATGCGCGCGCGTGAGGCGAATCGTTTTCTCGCCTTGAGTGCTGAAAATTTTCATCGAACCGCCCTCGACAATGGGCAGTTCGTACTGGCTGATTTGATAACCCTTCGGCAAATCCGGGTAGAAGTAATTCTTGCGCGCGAATATCGATTTACGATTGATTTTTGCGCCGATCGCGAGGCCGAAACGAATCGCCCGCTCGACGGCTCCTTTGTTCAATACAGGCAACACGCCGGGTAGCGCGATGTCGACCGCAGAAGCTTGGACGTTCGGCGCCGCGCCGAAATCCGTGGACGAACCCGAGAATATTTTCGAACGGGTTGAAAGTTGCGCATGTGTTTCCAAGCCAATGACGATCTCCCAGGCAGCCATGCTCATATTCCTTCGGGCTGGCGCAGGTGCCAATCGGTCGCGCACTGGAACTGGTGTGCGGCATTGAGCATGCGCGCTTCTGAAAAATAATCGCCGACGATATGAAGCCCCGCGGGTAAGCCGTTTGCACCAAAACCGGCCGGGATAGACATTGCCGGCAAACCGGCGAGATTGGCCGCAATGGTATAGATATCGTTTAAGTACATCTGCACGGGATCTGCCGCTTTCTCGCCAAACTTAAATGCCACTGTCGGTGCAGTCGGACCCATGATCACATCGCACTGCTTGAACGCTTCGGCGAAATCATTGGCAATGAGCCGCCGGATACGTTGCGCTTTCAGGTAGTACGCATCGTAGTAGCCGTGCGACAACACGTAGGTTCCGACGAGGATGCGGCGCTTCACCTCTGCTCCGAAGCCCTGCGCGCGCGTCTTGCAATACATATCATTCAAGTCGCCGTACTCCGGCGCCCGGTAGCCATAACGCACGCCATCGAAGCGGGATAGATTGCTGGACGCTTCGGCAGGCGCGATAACGTAGTACGCCGGCACCGAGAGCCCGCTGTTCGGCAAACTAATATCGATTGTCGTAGCGCCCAGGTCGCGGTACTGGCGCAAGGCCGTCTCGACCACCGCACGCACATCGTCGCTCAGTCCTTCCCCAAAATATTCCTTGGGCAAACCGATGCGCAATCCCTGCAACGGCTTTTTCAGCTCGCGGGTGTAATCCTCCGCCGGCCGTTCGAGGCTGGTGGAATCGCGCGAATCGAAACCCGCCATGACATTGAGCAGCAGCCCGAGATCTTGCGCACTTTTGGCAAAAGGCCCGCCCTGATCCAGACTTGAGGCGAAGGCGATCATCCCGTAGCGAGAGACGACGCCGTAGGTCGGCTTCAACCCAGATACGTTGCAAAGCGCTGCGGGCTGGCGGATCGAGCCTCCCGTATCTGTGCCGGTCGACGCGGGTGCCATGCGCGATGCGACCGAAGCGGCGGAACCGCCGGATGAGCCGCCGGGAACGCAGTCCGTGTTCCACGGATTTCTGACCGGACCGAAATAGGAGGTCTCGTTAGACGAGCCCATGGCGAACTCGTCCATATTGCATTTGCCCAGATTGACCGCGCCGGCGGCGTCAAAGCGCTCGATCACGTGAGCATCATAGGGGGCGACGAAGTTCTCCAACATTTTGGAGCCACATGTGGTGCGCCACCCTTTGGCCAGCCAAATATCTTTATGCGCGACGGGGATGCCGGTGAGCGGCGCAGCCTGTCCGCTCGCGAGGCGTGCATCGGCGGCGCGCGCTTGAGCGATGCTCTTTTCGACGTCTAGGGTGATGAATGCATTCAGACGACCGTTGAGCGCTTGAATCCGGCCAAGAAAAAGCTGCGTCAGTTCGACACTGCTGATCGTTTTTGCCTGGAGGGCGGCGGCCATCTCGGCCAAGCTTGCGTTAAGCATGGAGAAGCCGGCTTATTATTCGATGACTTTGGGAACGAGATAAAGCCCGTTTTCCACCCGGGGGGCGCCCGATTGGTAGAGTATGTGGCGATCTTCCTCGGTGACCGCATCTTCGCGCAGCCGCAGACTCAGATCCTGGGCATGCGACATAGGCGCGATACCTGCAGTGTCCACGGCCTGCATCTGCTCAATCATGGCAAAAATGTCGTTCAGCTTGTCGCGTACCGGTGTAAGGTCCGCTTCCGAGAGCTCGATTCGAGCCAGAAGAGCGATGCGTTGGACTTGCTCAGGAGTGAGCGACATATGCAATATTCCGCGAAAACAAGCGTTTAAACTGCGCTATTATAGCGCAATCAATGCCCGCCCCCGAGGGGCAACCGCTCAGGACACCTATAAAAATGCTGGGATTTCTACGCGCCTATTTTTCCGATGACCTCGCCATTGACCTGGGTACAGCCAATACGCTGATCTACGTACGCGGCAAAGGTATTGTTCTGGACGAACCCTCCGTGGTCGCCATCCGCCAAGAGGGCGGACCCAACGGCAAACGCATGATTCAAGCCGTGGGTAAGGAAGCAAAACAAATGTTGGGAAAAGCGCCCGGCACCATTACCGTGATTCGACCGATGAAAGACGGCGTGATCGCCGATTTCACGGTGACCGAACAGATGCTCAAGCAGTTCATCAAGAAAGTGCATGTCTCGCGACTGTTGTCACCGAGCCCGCGCATCATCATCTGCGTGCCTTGCGGCTCGACGCAAGTAGAACGGCGCGCGATTCGCGAATCGGCGATCGGTGCAGGCGCCTCTCAGGTCTATCTCATCGAAGAGCCCATGGCCGCCGCAATCGGCGCGGATCTTCCGGTCGCGGAAGCAACCGGTTCGATGGTTGTGGATATCGGCGGCGGTACAACCGAAGTCGGCGTCATTTCGCTGAGCGGCATGGTGTTCTCAAGCTCGGTGCGCGTCGGTGGAGACAAATTCGACGAGGCGATCATCAATTACATCCGCCGCAACTACGGCATGTTGATTGGCGATGCAACCGCCGAAATGATCAAGAAAGATATCGGCTCTGCCTTCCCGGGCTCCGAAGTCAAAGAGATCGAAGTGAAAGGCCGCAACCTCGCCGAGGGTATCCCGCGCAGCTTCACCATTTCTTCGAATGAAATCTTGGAAGCCCTGACCGAACCGCTGAACCAGATCGTCAGTGCCGTCAAAACCGCGCTGGAACAGACGCCGCCGGAGCTTGGCGCGGATATCGCCGAGAAGGGCATGGTCCTCACCGGTGGTGGCGCGCTGCTGCGCGATCTCGACCGTTTGCTGATGGAAGAGACGGGCCTGCCGGTGATCGTCGCCGAAGACCCGCTGACTTGTGTCGTGCGAGGTTCCGGCAAGGCGCTCGAACGCATGGAAAAACTCGGCGGCATTTTCACAAACGAGTGATCGCCTACAGCGAAGCGAAGTAACGCTTGTACAGCACGTCCCGACTGGAGCACCAACCCCCGCAATTTTTCAAACGCGGCCCCTCCGCGCTTGCACGCCTGAGTTTCTTCGGCCTGCTTTCCATCATGCTGATGGTTCTCGACGCCCATTTCCACTATGCCGACGGCTTCCGCAATACGCTCGCGATGGTGGTCTATCCCATTCAGCAGATCGCGATTGCGCCAGTCACCGCCTTCAACCATGTCAGCGAGTTCTTCAGCAGTCAGTCGCAATTGCGCGAACAAAATGCTCAGCTTCGCGGCGAGCATCTCAAGAACGCCCAGGCAACCCTGACGCTACAAGCATTGCAGGCGGAAAACGAGCAACTCCGCGAATTGCTCGCGGCCAAAAGCCGAGGGCCCGTCAAAAGCACCTTCGCGGAAATCATCTATGCCGGACGCGATCCGTTTAGCCGCAAGGTCATTATTGATAAGGGCGAAGACGATGGCATCCAATTAGGCCAGCCCGTCATCGATACGATGGGGGTGCTGGGACAGGTCACGCGTGTGTTGCCCCTCCTTGCCGAAGTGACCCTCATCACGGACAAGGATCACGCGATTCCGGTTCAAGTCGTGCGCAATGGGCTTCGGGGAATCGCCTTCGGGTCCGGAGATGGAAGCACACTTGAACTGCGCTTCATGCCGGCGAACGCGGAAATTCAAACCGGTGACGTGCTGGTCACTTCCGGACTTGACGATGTCTATCCGCGCGGCCTGCCTGTCGCGCAAGTTCTTAAAGTGGAGCGCGACGCGTCTTATGCTTTTGCCAAAATTTCGCTCCTGCCGAGCGGCGGCACGAACCGACACCGGCAAGTGCTGGTCTTAACGCGGGGAGAAAGCGCGCCGCCTTATCCCGCAGCGGAAGAAAAGAAGGGCGCCGCAAAGCCTAAAGGAGCGAAGCCGCGATGAACACCAATAGCTCTCGGATTCTGCGGCCGGCCAAACTGGGTTTTATTTTCACCACGACGTTGGTCGCGTTGGCGTTGAATATGCTGCCATGGCCAGACGTGCGCTGGGTGCCCGACTTCCTCGCGGTTGTCATCATATTTTGGTGTACGCATCAGCCGCGCAAAATGGGGATGGGCGTTGCCTTTGTCCTCGGACTCGCAATGGATGTAGTGAATGGCACTTTGATCGGACAACATGCCCTGGCCTACACGCTTCTCGCCTTCGGTGCGTTCGTGATTCATCGTCGGGTTCATTGGTTTACCCAGTGGCAGCAATCCTTGCATGTACTCGCGCTGCTGCTCATCGCGCAGACAGTCATGCTCATCGTTCGCATGATCGCCGGCGGAACTTTTCCGGGAATGTTGATTTACGTCGGAAGCGTCATTTCGGCGCTGCTGTGGCCTGTAGTGACCTTGATCTTACTCACCCCGCAACGCATGGCCGAGAATGTGGATGCCAACCGTCCTCTTTGAGTTCGGCCATCACCGATGAGCATCGCCGAATTTCGCGATCACGACCGCGAAATGCATCGTTTCCGCTCGCGGATCGCGGCGGCCGGCGTGATCGTGCTCACGGCTTTCGGAATTTTGCTCGGACGCTTCGCGTACCTGCAGTTTTTTAAACACGATTATTACCAAACGAAGGCGGAGGACAATCGCATTTCGATCGTCCCCATTCTGCCCAACCGAGGATTGATCCTCGACCGCAACGGCGTCGTTCTCGCCCGCAATTACTCAGCCTATACCTTGGAGATCAACCCGAACAAGGTTGCCAACGTCGAGGAGACCATACGCGACCTGAGCAAGATCATGGACATCGAAGCACGGGACCGCAATCGTTTTCGTAAATTGCGCGCGGAGCTCAAGGGCGCCGAAAGTCTCCCGATTCGAACCCGTCTGAGCGAAAAGGATGTCGCGCAGTTTGCCGCCAACGCTTATCGGTTCCCCGGCGTTGAAATCAAGGCGCGGCTTTATCGTCAGTATCCCTATGGCGAACTTGCCTCGCACGCGATGGGCTATCTCGGTCGGATTAACGATCGCGATCTCGAAAAACTCGAAGAGGACGAGCAGCTCGTCAACTATAAAGGCACGGACCACATCGGTAAGACCGGTCTCGAACAATTTTACGAATACGAATTGCACGGCGTAACCGGCTCGGCGCAAGTGGAAATCGACGCGAACGGCAAAGGGATTCGAACCATTTCGTCGAAAGCGCCGATTCCCGGCAATAACCTGACCTTAACCCTGGACGCGAAACTGCAAGAACTCGCCGAACAGGCTTTCGGCAACTATCGCGGTGCGCTAGTCGCCATCGAACCGGCCACCGGCGGCGTGCTCGCGTTCGTCAGCAAGCCGGGATATGACCCCAATCTTTTTGTCGACGGCATCGATTCAGAATCGTGGAACGAGCTGAATAAGTCGATCGACCGTCCGCTAAACAATCGCGCAATCAACGGCGCCTATCCGCCCGGATCGACTTTCAAACCCTTCATGGCGTTGATGGCTTTGGAACTGGGTAAGCGAACGCCCGAGTACACGATTTCGGACCCGGGTTATTTCACTTTGCCTGGGCAAGGTCACCGTTATCGCGACTGGAAGGTGGGTGGCCATGGTGTGGTGAACCTGCACAAATCCGTGGTGATCTCTTGCGACACCTACTACTACGGGCTAGCCGTCGATACGGATATCGATCAATTGCACGCCTTCATGTCTCAATTGGGTTTTGGTCGGCCTACAGGAATCGATATCAAAGGCGAAAGCAGCGGGCTCCTACCTTCGCGCGCTTGGAAGAAAAAGCGTTTTAAAACACCCGGCGAACAAAAATGGTACACGGGCGACAGCGTCTCTGTGGGCATCGGCCAGGGTTATAACCTCGCAACGCCGATGCAACTGGCTTATGCAACCGCGGTTCTTGCCAACAATGGTGTCGCCTTCAAACCACATTTGGTGCGGACAGTCACCGATGTGCGAACCGGCACTCAGCGCGTCATAGAGCCTGAGCCTGTACGCACCGTTCCGCTCAATCAAAAATGGGTCAACCTCGTCAAAGCGGCGATGGTGGACGTCACGCGTCCCGGCGGGACTGCCTCCGTAGCAGGCCGGGGAACGCCGTACAGTTTTGCCGGGAAAACGGGTACCGCTCAGGTTATCGGCATCAAGCAGGGTGAGAAATACGACGAGCGACGCATTTCCGAGCGGTTTCACGATCATGCGCTGTTCGTCGCTTTTGCGCCGGCAGATCAACCCAAGATCGCGATAGGCATCATGGTGGAAAACGGCAAGCATGGCAGCAGCACCGCGGCGCCAATCGCGCGCCTAGTGTTCGATTACCATTTACTTGGCAAGCTCCCGGCGAAACCGGTAGCGCCCGAAGCTGAAGAAGGAGAGGACGAGTAGATGGGCCGCCTCTGGCATTCGCTGACCAAGAACATTGATACCCCACTGATGTTCATCGCCGGGATGATTGTGCTGCTCGGTTTGTTTACGCTTTATAGCGCGGCCAATGAAAACATGGTTCGCGTCAACACTCAGCTCATGAACATTGGCATTGCGCTATTCGCCATGTGGATCGCGGCGCAGATTCCTCCGCAAACGCTGATGCGCCTCGCGTTGCCAGCGTACCTGATCGGCGTCGCCTTGCTCATTGCGGTGGCGATGTTCGGTGACATCGTCAATGGTGCGCGGCGCTGGCTTCATGTCGGCGTTACGCGATTCCAACCTTCGGAAATGATGAAAATCGCCATGCCCCTGATGCTGGCTTGGTACTTCCACAAGCACGAGGCGGTTCTACGCACCCGGGACTTCATTTTTGCGACCGTGCTGCTTGCCATTCCGGCTGCTTTAATCATGCGCCAACCCGATCTAGGCACTGCCTTACTCGTGCTCGCCGCCGGCTTTTACATCATCTTCCTGGCCGGACTGCCTTGGCGAATCATCGGCGTATTGGCGGGAATCGTCGCGGCCGCGACACCCGTCATGTGGTCCTTCTTGCACGACTATCAGCAACGACGCATTCTCACTTTGATCAACCCCACAAGTGATCCGCTCGGCGCGGGCTATCACATCATTCAATCAACCATTGCTGTGGGCTCCGGGGGCTTAACCGGTAAGGGCTGGTTACAAGGGACACAAACGCACCTTGAATTCATCCCGGAGCGACACACCGATTTTATCTTTGCCGTTTATTCGGAAGAATTCGGTCTGGTCGGCAACTGTATTCTGCTATTGCTGTACCTCGCCTTAATCGGCCGCGGCCTTATGATTGCCAGCGGCGCGGCGAGTTTTTTCGGGCGACTCCTCGCCGGCGCGCTGACCCTTAGCTTTTTCACCTATGCGTTCGTCAACATGGGTATGGTGAGCGGCATATTGCCGGTGGTCGGCGTGCCTTTACCTTTGATCAGTTACGGCGGAACCGCTCTTGTTACCTTGTTTCTGGGAATCGGCATCCTCATGAGCATCCACAAACACCGCAAGCTCGTGCAGACATGAGTCGCCGGCTCGCGCGCGCGATACTTCCGCTCTTCGTTGTTTTCGCCGGTTGCAGCACGGTTCCGGAACCTTCATCTCAATCTGAGCCGCCAACGCCTCCACGCGAAAGGGCTGGCCCGCCAGCGGAGCCGCGCAGCGGTGGCGGGTACTATCTTGACGATGGCCCGGGAAACAACCCGCCGCCGAATCTGGATCAGATCGCAGACGCGCAACCCCGCAAAGAAGCGCTGCATCGGTACGCGAACAAGCCCTATACCGTGATGGGGCAGAACTTCATTCCAGTGAAGGCGACGGAAGGGTTCCGCGAACGAGGAATAGGAAGCTGGTACGGTAAACGGTTCCACGGCCAGAAGACTTCGAGCGGCGAGCTCTACGATATGTACGCCATGACCGCCGCTCACCCGACCTTACCGATTCCCAGCTATGCCCGCGTGACAAATCTGGAAAACGGACGCTCGGTTGTCGTTCGTATCAACGACCGAGGCCCTTTTCTACACAAACGAATCATTGATCTGTCCTACGCCGCAGCACACCGACTCGACTACCTCAAGAAGGGCAGCGCACGGCTTGAGGTAGAGGCGGTGCTCCCGCCCGAGGATAAAGAGATCACCGCGCTCAGCGAAGCGCCCGCGGTACGGCAAAGCCTCGGCGGCGACGACAAACACTATCTTCAGCTTGGCGCTTTTTCTTCTCGAGCGAATGCGGAACAGTTGCGGACGCGTCTTGTATCGGTCGCCCCCGACATGGAGGAGATGCTCAGCATTGCCGCGACTGAAGGTTTATATCGAGTCTATCTCGGCCCTTATAAAAATCGTGCGGAAGCGACACGCTTTGCCGAGCAGGTACGTGATCTCGTGGACGTACAGCCTCATCTCGTCCTGCGCTAAGCATTTCGACCCTCTTCCCGGTAAAACGGGCCTTTGCGCACTGCTATAATCGCGCCTCTTAATTCATCAACGGCGTTCGCATGTCACGCATCCTGCTTACTCTGCTTTGCCTTGTTTCGGCTTTCGTCCCGCTACAGAGCTCCGCCGAAGCGCCTGCGCTTCCACCGATTGCGGCGAAGTCATGGATCCTTCTGGAATATCAAAGCGGCCAAGCGATAACGAGCCAAGCGGTCGACGCGCGTTTCGAACCGGCTTCGCTGACAAAGTTGATGACGGCCTATCTCGTCTTCGATGCGCTGCGGAAAAATCAATTGCGCATGGATCAGACGGTGCCTGTTTCGACAAAGGCATGGAAGGCCGAGGGCTCGCGTATGTTCATCGAGCCTTTGAAGCCAGTGACCGTCAACGAGTTGATCTACGGCATGATCGTGCAATCGGGCAATGACGCGACAATCGCGCTTGCAGAAGCAATCGCCGGGTCCGAAGAAATTTTCGCTGGTTTGATGAATCGCGAGGCGCAGCGCCTCGGTATGGTCAATACCAACTTTGTCAACTCTACCGGTTTGCCAGACCCGAAACATTATTCGAGCGCGCGCGATATGGCTGTTCTTGCCGCCGCACTCATTCGCGACTTCCCCGATAACTACAAAGTCTATTCCACCCGCGAATATCGCTATAACAACATCACCCAGCCCAATCGCAACCGGCTCTTGTGGCTCGATCCCCATATCGACGGAGTCAAAACAGGCCATACGGAAGCCGCCGGTTACTGCCTAGTGGCTTCAGCGAAGCGCGGCGATCGACGCTTGATATCCGTCGTACTGGGCACCTCGTCGGATGCTGCTCGCGCGCAAGAAAGCCAGAAACTGCTCAACTACGGCTTCCAGTTTTACGACAGCGTGGCGGTTTATCGCAAGGGCGCCACGATCAGCACCTTGAAGGTATGGAAAGGGGCGGAAGAAAACTTGCATGCGGGAGTGGCACGGGACCTGTTTCTCACTTTGCCTAGCGGCGATGCGGCGCGATTGAAGGCAGAACTAGTGAGTCAACAACCTCTGATCGCCCCTGTCGCCGCCGGCCAGAAAGTCGGTATCGTCCGCATCCTCCTGGACGGCAAGGCGTTGGGCGAATACGAAGTCGTCGCCAATGAAGAAGTGCCCGTGGCCGGTTTTTTTGGCCGCATTGTAGATACGGTACGACTCTGGTTTAAATAACCGCGCGGTGCAAATGACCGCCAGGAGATCGCGGTGGGCGAAACGGTTTATCTGAACGGCCGCTTCATGGCGCCTGAAGAAGCGCATGTTCCTGTGTTGGATCGTGGCTTCATTTTTGGTGATGCGGTCTACGAAGTCATTCCCGTTTATTCGCGCGTACTCCTGCGCCTTGATGAACATCTCGCCCGACTTCAGTATAGTTTGGACAGTATTCGCCTTCGCAATCCGCACAGCGTCGATGAATGGCGCAGCTTGTTGCAGGAAGTCGTCATGCGCAATCCT
This sequence comes from Burkholderiales bacterium, assembly GCA_035273665.1. Lineage (GTDB taxonomy): Bacteria > Pseudomonadota > Gammaproteobacteria > Burkholderiales > SG8-39 > DATEEW01. The sequence goes on from DATEOW010000006.1 coordinate 80,458, forward strand.
TGGGACGATCAAGGCGTCTATCTGCAGGTCACGCGGGGCGTGGCGCGACGAGATCAAGCTTTTCCCGATCCCGCCGTCGTCAAGCCAACGGTATTCGCCATGGCCAACGATATGCGGCCTCCGAGCGCCGAGCAGCGGCGCGATGGTGTTCCCGTCATCACGCGCGAAGATTATCGCTGGCTGCGCTGCGACATCAAAGCAACGTCGCTAATCGCCAATTGCCTGCTTAGACAAGAGGCGGTGGACGTCGGTTGCGCGGAAGTAATCCTGTTGCGCAATGGCAAAGTCACCGAAGGGTCGGCGAGCAACGTATTCCTTGTCAAAGACGGCATCATCACGACCCCGCCGAAAGACAATCTCATTCTGCCTGGGATCACTTACGATCTCGTGCTGGAGCTCGCTCGACGGCATGATCTACCCTTCGAAGTGCGGGAACTCACGGTAGGCGAATTGTATGCGGCGGACGAGGCCTGGCTTTCTTCCTCGCTTAGAGAGGTCTTGCCGATCGCCTCTGTCGATGGCATCGCGATCGGCAACGGCAAGCCTGGACCGGTTTATGAACGGATGTATGCGCTATATCAGGCTTATAAGCGCGAGGTGATCGACCATGCAGGAACCGCCCGAACTTGAGCAAAGCCTGATTGAATTCCCAACCGACTTTCCTATTAAGGTAATGGGAAAGACGCAAGTGGGTTTCGCTCAGAGCGTCGTCGCCATCGTGCAGAAACACGCGCCGGATTTCGATCCTGCCACGCTCGAAATGCGCAGCAGCCGCGAAGGAAATTATTTGAGTGTCACCGCGACGGTACAAGCCACTTCACGGGAGATGCTCGACGCGCTTTATCAGGATTTATGCGACAGCCCCTTGGTCACGATGGTGCTATAGATCTTGGCAAAGGCGTCATTGCAGGCGGCGCAAATCGGCGCTACGTCGCCGCTGATCGTGCGCCGCTTAGGTCTGGTCGATTACGCGACAACATATGCCGCGATGCGTCGTTTCACCTCGGAGAGGAAGCCGCATACACCAGACGAATTGTGGCTACTACAACATTCACCGGTATACACACTCGGACAGGCAGGCAAACCGGAACACTTGCTCTATCCCACGCACGTTCCCGTCCTCAGCGTCGATCGCGGAGGTCAAATCACTTACCATGCTCCCGGACAAATCGTTGTCTACACTTTGCTCGATCTGCGCCGACGCGGCTTGCATGTTCGGCAGACGGTCTCTTCGCTTGAACAAGCGATTATCGATTTCCTTGCTTCCGCGGGACTCGTAGGCGAACGCCGCGTCGGCGCGCCGGGTGTGTACGTGAAGGGAGCGAAAATAGCCGCTTTGGGTCTGCGCGTACGAAACGGTTGCTGCTATCACGGCCTTGCTCTAAACGTGGATATGGCCCTTGAGCCCTTTGCGGATATCAACCCCTGCGGCTATCCCGGCCTTGCTGTGACTCAGCTCAAGAACTTGGGGGTGAATATGAATTGCGACGCGGCGGGTGAGCAGTTGGCGGTACAAATCGCCCGGCAATTGCAGACTCGCTTAGAATAGGGCATGGACAGCGGCATCAAATACGGCGGCACCAAACACAACGCGATCAAACAAAAGGGCGCACAAAAAACCGCGCGCATCCCTATCAAGATCGTTCCCCAGGAAGCGCTGCCTAAACCGGACTGGATTCGTGTGCGCGCTGCACACGCCAATTCTCGCTTCAGCGAGATTAAAACGATCCTGCGCGAAAACCGCTTGCACACCGTTTGCGAGGAAGCGTCCTGCCCCAATATCGGCGAGTGCTTCGGCAAAGGCACAGCGACCTTCATGATCATGGGCGACATTTGCACGCGTCGCTGCCCCTTCTGCGATGTTGCCCATGGACGGCCGAATCCGTTGGACGAAGAAGAGCCGGCGCATCTTGCCCGAACGATCGCCGCGCTGCAACTCTCTTACGTTGTCATTACCAGCGTGGACCGAGACGATCTGCGCGATGGCGGGGCTCAACATTTTGTCGATTGCATTCGCGCTGTCAGAGCGGCATCCCCTCAAACGCGGATCGAAGTTCTCGTGCCCGATTTTCGTTCACGCCTGGATCGTGCGCTCGACATACTCACGGCGGCACCGCCGGACATCATGAATCACAATCTTGAAACGGTCCCGCGGCTGTACAAGGCCTCGCGTCCGGGCTCCGACTATGCGCATTCCTTAAATCTGCTCAAGCGGTTCAAGGCCCTTCATCCGGAAGTGCCGACAAAATCCGGCTTAATGCTTGGACTGGGCGAGACAGACGAAGAAGTGTTGCAAACCATGCGCGACTTGCGCGAACACAATGTGGACATGTTGACTCTGGGCCAATATCTCCAGCCCTCGCCGCATCATCTCCCCGTGCGCCGGTATGTTCATCCCGACGTATTCAGCTTGTTCGATCGAGAAGCCCGAAAACTCGGCTTTATGCATGCCGCCGTAGGTCCGATGGTGCGTTCGAGTTATCACGCCGACCAACAGGCACATCAAGCTGGCGTCGTTTAAAAAAATAAAAGCCCGCGATCGCGGGCTTTTCGAGCACATTCTGCTTCTGTCTAAACGACGTTTTTGTTCTTCTTCCCTGTTGACGGCTAATTTTTTATGACTGCGGAAACGCCTCATGCTAGGTCTGTGCCAGCTCTTGGCGGCGTGCAAAAAGTGATTGATTTCCCACTTTATATTTTAAGGGCCCGCATTGGCCTTGGAAGCATCGAACCATGAGTGTAAGAGGTATCGACGCTCTCCACCTTGCAAAACCGCCGCTTGTGCTGCACGTCCTTCATCACCTGCATATGGGCGGTATGGAAAACGGCGTGGTGAACTTGATCAACAATATGCCGCCGGACCGTTTCCGACATGCGATTGCATGCATTGAGGACTATTCCGACTTTCGTTTGCGGATTCGCCGGCCGGATATAGAAGTGCTGGCGCTACATCGTTCGCGCGTTGGCGTGTGGGCGATGCGTAAGCGCTTATATGAACTGTGTCGCGACATGCAGCCCGCCATCGTGCACACGCGGAATCGTTCAGGGCTAGATGCGCTTCTGCCGGCACGGCTTGCCGGAGCGCGCTTCTGTGTGCACGGGGAGCACGGCCGGGATGTCGATGATCTCGACGGCGAAAACAACAAACTCGTCTTGCTGCGGCGCTTGCATCGTCCGCTCGTGACTCGCTACATCACCGTTTCCAAGGACCTGCAAAGTTATCTGATTCGCAGAGTCGGTGTGTCGCCATGGCGAATCACGCAAATTTATAACGGTGTCGACACAGAACGGTTCAAGCCCGTCACCGAAAAACCAACGGGCGTCCTTCCGCTCCCATTTGTCGCGCAGGACGCACTGGTGATCGGTACAGTTGGACGCATGCAAGCAGTGAAAGATCAAGCGACACTCATACGCGCGTTTGCGCTGTTGCTCGCATCGCGCCCGCAAGCGCAGCTTTATCTTGCGCTGGTTGGCGATGGCCCTTTACGCCCGCAATTATCAGCGCTCGCGACTGAGCTGAAAATCGCTCATCGCGTTCACCTGACCGGTGCGCTAGACGCGGTACCAGAAGCTTTGAACAATTTGGACATCTTTGTGCTGCCTTCTCTCGGGGAAGGCATTTCAAATACGATTCTCGAAGCGCTCGCGAGCGGTCTGCCCGTCGTCGCGACGGCGGTCGGCGGCAATGTGGAACTTGTTCAGGCGGGAGAATCCGGCGAGTTCTTCATGCCGGGCGATGCAGAAGGTTTGATGCGCCTCCTCGCGCGTTACGTTGATGACCCACAACTGCGGCGTGCGCATAGCGCCGCGGCCAGACGCGTTGCCTTGCGCGACTACAGTATGGCCGCCATGGTCGAAAGTTATTCGCGGGTGTACACGAATTTATTGTCGACCTAGTGCGCCTGCTCCCAATTGGGGCCGACGCCAACCTCGACCCCGAGGGGCACTTTCAACTCTGCAACGCCGTTCATCAGCGCGGGAAGCTCCGTCTTTAGACGCGACACCTCCTCTTCCGGGACCTCGAGCACCAACTCGTCATGAACTTGCATGATGAGTTTGCTTTGCATCGCTTCGCGGTCCAACCAGTTTTGCACCGCAAGCATCGCCAGTTTGATTAGATCAGCGGCGGTGCCTTGCATGGGCGCATTGATCGCCGCACGTTCCGCGCCCGCACGCCTTGCGGCATTGGCACTACGAATCTCCGGGAGCCATAAGCGACGCCCGAACACCGTTTCGACATATCCCTGTTCCCGCGCCGCTTGGCGCGTTTCCGCCATGTACTTGGCCACGCCAGGATAACGCGCGAAATAACTGTCGATATAAGCTTGCGCGGTTGCGCGTTCGATGCCAAGGTTCTGCGCCAAGCCGAAGGCGGACATACCGTAGATGAGGCCAAAATTGATCACCTTGGCGTAGCGCCGTTCCTCCGCGCTGACTTCGTCCAATGTACGGCCAAACACCTCGGCAGCGGTTGCACGGTGGATATCGCGCCCGTCCGCGAAAGCGCGCACCAAGCTCTCGTCGCCGGAGAAATGCGCCATGATGCGCAATTCGATCTGCGAATAATCTGCCGATACGATGACCGAGCCGGCCGGTGCGATGAACGCCTCGCGTATGCGGCGGCCTTCCACCGTGCGAACGGGGATGTTCTGCAAGTTCGGATCGTTCGACGAAAGACGACCGGTAACAGCCGTTGCTTGGCCATAGTTGGTATGCACGCGGCCGGTGCTCGGATTGACCATGCGTCCGAGCTTGTCCGTATAAGTGGATTTCAATTTCGCCAAACCGCGAAACTCGAGCAGGGTCTTGGGTAGCGGATAATCGAGCGCCAATTTCTCGAGCACTTCTTCGTCCGTCGATGGTCCCCCGCTGGGCGTTTTCTTTATCACCGGCAATTGCAAACGATCGAATAAAATTTCGCAAATCTGCTTCGGTGAGTTGAGGTTAAAGGGTTGCCCCGCTTCAGCGTAAGCCCGCTCTTCGAGCGCAAACATCTTCTGACCTAATTCATGACCTTGGGCTTCCAACTGTGCCGCATCGACCAGCACGCCATTTCTTTCCATGCGATACAAAACTTCACGCACCGGCATTTCGATATCGGCGTAGACGAAATGCAAACGCTCATCGATCTGAATCTGTGGATGCATCACTCGATGTAAGCGCAATGCAAGATCTGAGTCTTCGCAGGAATATTCCGCGGCGCGCTCGACCTCCACCTCTTCGAAGCCGATGCGCTGTGCCCCCTTACCCGTGACGTCGTCATAACTGATCGTCGATAGATTGAGGTAACGTTGCGCCAGGTAGTCCATGTCATGACGCATATGGCTCTCCAGCACGTAGTGCTGTAACAGCGTGTCTTGCTGAATACCGCGTACTTGAATGCCGTAGTTCGCGAGCACATGCTGGTCGTATTTCAGGTTCTGACCGATCTTCGGTCTATCGGAATTTTCCAACCATGGACGGAGTAAGCGCAGACCGCTCTCGACGCCGATTTGGTCGGGTGCGCCGGGATAACGATGATCTAGCGCGAGGTACGCCGCGTGTCCCACTTCGGTGCAGAAAGAAACTCCGACTAATTGCGCCCGCATGGGATCGAGCGATGTGGTCTCCGTGTCGAATGCGACCACCTCGGCACTTTCAATACGGCCCAACCAACGCTGCACATCGGCTTCCGTCAGCAGTAGCTCATAACGCCGAGGGATGTCCGGCGGCGGCGCTACGAGCGCGGTGACCAGAGGCTTGGGCGGTTCCGCATCGCCCGCCTGTTCGATGTCTTTCAACCAAGTCTTGAATCCGAAATGCCGGTACAGCTTCGCAAGTTCCACGTTGTCGCAAGGCTTCTGCGCCAGCGCTTCAAATTCGAAAGGTAGCGGCACGTCGCACCTGACTGTAACGAGCTCACGGCCTTTGGGCAGCCACTCCAACGCCCGACGTAAATTTTCGCCGACGACGCCTTTGATCGCGGGCGCATTGGCGATCACACCGTCGAGCGAACCGTATTCGGCGATCCACTTCGCAGCGGTTTTGGGGCCGCATTTGTCGACGCCCGGAATATTGTCGACTGCATCGCCCACCAGCGTGAGGTAATCAACGATACGGTTTGGCGGGACGCCGAACTTCGTCAGTACGTTCGCTTCGTCGAGCTTTTCATTGCTCATAGTATTGACCAACGTGACATGCGCGTTCACAAGCTGGGCCAAGTCCTTATCGCCCGTCGAAACGACGGTATGAAACCCACGCGCTGTCGCATGTTGACTGAGCGTTCCAATCACATCGTCGGCTTCGACACCGTCTATCGTGACGACGGGCCAGCCCATTGCTTGAATCGCTTCACACAAAGGCGCGATTTGCACGCCTAGTTCCTCAGGCATCGCCGTGCGGTTGGCCTTATATTCGGGAAACAGGTCGTCTCTGAAGGTTTTGCCCCGCGCATCGAACACGCAGGCGAGGAAATCCGCCTTGTAGTCGGACAGGAGCCGTCGTAGCATGCTTAGCACGCCGTAAATCGCGCCCGTAGGCTCGCCCGAGGGACTCCTCAGATCGGGCAAGGCATGAAAAGCCCGATAAAGATATGAAGAGCCATCCACCAGCAGCAGGAGTTTTTCGCCAGACATGGACGAGAAGTTAACCAAGAATCGATTGAATAAATTGCCGAAGACGATGGCGGCCGGCGCCGATGTGCGCTCGACCAGCTCGCTTGAAGCCTGGCAGCTGTTTGCGATTATGTCAGAGTTCGTCGAAGCGACAGAACGTCTGCATCACGTGCATCCGGCGGTGAGCCTTTTCGGCAGTGCACGCACTCCGGAGAATCATCCCTATTTCAAACTCGCGGAGCAAATCTCGCGACAGTTGTCCGATTCCGGCTTCACCGTTATCTCCGGCGGCGGTCCCGGCATCATGGAAGCCTCCAACCGCGGCGCCTTTTTCGGCAAATCGCCTGCGGTAGGCCTCAACATCGAGCTTCCCTTCGAACAGTGCGGCAACAACTATCAGGACATCAGCTTATCTTTTCGCCATTTCTTCGCACGCAAAGTCACTTTCGTGCGCTTTGCTATCGCCTATGTCGTGATGCCGGGCGGTTTCGGCACACTCGATGAATTGACGGAAGCGCTAACGCTGGTGCAAACCGGAAAGGCACGCAAAATGCCCATCATTCTGGTGCATTCCCCGTTTTGGAAAGGCATGCTCGATTGGTTTCAAGATCGTCTGGTGGCAGAGGGCATGATCAGTCCCGAAGATATGAGCCTCATGCAAGTGATCGATAAACCGGAAGAGGTGGTCGAAGCGATTTTCCGTCACTACGAAAACCGCGGCGGCTTCATGCCCAAACCGGGAGAATACGAGAAGTACCTCAATCTGTGAGCGCGGGAAGGCTTCTGCTAAACTGCATGCCTCTGCGAAAGTGATTTCTATGCGACGCTGTCTTCTGGTTTTGCTCACGGCTCTAGCGCTGCCTGCCTTCGGTCAACAACCGCTGCCGAAGCTTGAACCGATCCCTGAACCACCGCCCGCATCCGCGCCTACCGCGCTCGATGAACAAGCGCTTACCGAGCGCGGCGTCCAAATTCGTCCGGGAGAGACCGCGGAGGAATACATGGTCAATGGTCAACGGGTCATTCGGGTCCGACAAGCAAGCGGCCGCGTCTATTACCTGATCGAGCAGCAAGCCGGTTATGCAGGGCCTGCCGGTACCGACCCATCCGATTCGCGCCTGCGCGTACCGCAGTGGGTTGTTCATCAGTGGTAGCGCTTCTACCGACGTGACATGTCGGTCTACACCAAAGTCACCGAAAGCGAACTAAGCCGCTGGTTAGAGCAGTACGACGTTGGCCCCGTACGCGAACTCAAGGGCATCGCGGCCGGGATCGAAAATACCAATTACTTCGTTACTACTGCGCAAGGCCGCTATGTACTCACGCTATTCGAGCGCCTTGCGTCCGAGGATCTCCCGTTTTACCTCGACTTGATGGCGCATCTGGCCGAACGTGGGATTCCCTGCCCCCTACCCGTTGCATCGCGCGAAGGTAGGCGGACTTCGAACTGCAACGGCAAACCGGCCGTACTCTTCACTCGCCTGGACGGCAGCACCCTGACGGATCCGGATGTGCGGCATTGCGCGGCTGTCGGCGCGGTCCTTGCAGACATGCATCAGGCAGGACGCGACTATCCGGGCCAGTTGGAAAACCCTCGCGGGCCGAAGTGGTGGCACCGCACGGCACCGCGTGTGATGCCCTTTCTGGATGGCGATAGTCAACGCTTGTTGACAGCGGAATTGGCTTTTCAAAACACTCATCGGGCCGACGACCTCCCGCGCGGTCCAGTGCATGCCGATTTATTTCGGGACAACGTTCTTTTCCAGGACCGCACGCTGACTGGAGTGCTTGATTTCTATTTCGCGGGAATCGATGCCTTGCTTTTCGATGTTGCCGTTACGCTCAATGATTGGTGTGTGCATGCGGATGGAAGTATCGACCTTGCGCGCGCTCAAGCGCTTTTACGCGCGTATCACGCCAAGCGCCCGCTCTCCGAAGTCGAGCATACGGCTTGGCCCGCCATGCTGAGAGCTGCCGCCCTGCGCTTCTGGTTATCTCGTCTTTTCGATTTTCATCTGCCACGCCCCGGTGAACTCGTACACGCACACGATCCGGAGCATTTCCGCCGCGTCCTTCAGTCGCGCATTCGCGAAACGGCGAACGCGCCTTGGCCGCTGCCTTGAAGATTGTCCCCGCCACAAACGGTTTGCAGTGGTTGCGTATCGGCTGGTTGCTATTCATGCGCAATCCCTTGATGTGGATTTTGGCTTTTAGCGCGCAATGGCTCATCGTTGCGGTCCTCGGACAGATTCCGGTCATCGGTCTTGTGCTCGCGACTTTGATCATGCCTGCGTTCTCGGTCGGGTTTATGACGATGGGTGCGGCGGCAGAGGGGGGACGTCCCCTCGAGCCGGCGCTTTTGTTCGCCGGTTTCCGCAGCACACCCGGACCCTTGTTCGCGTTGGGGGGCGCCTATTTGATCGCAGGGGCGCTTACCTTGCTCATCGCCAACTTCACCAGCGACATGACTGTCTCGACCACGCCGGAAGGTCAAGCGGTCCTGACAGGCATAGAGAGCATGGACTTGCTGATTCCGGGCATCTTCTTTGCGCTTGCCCACATGGCGTTTTTTTTCGCGCCTGCCTTGACGGCGTGGCATCGCATGACGCCGCCCAAAGCCATGTTCTTTAGTTTTTTCGCGTGTCTGCGTAACTGGCGGGCGTTCCTGTTGTACGGCCTGGCGCTGGTGCTGATGATTTGCGGCGGTCTTCTACTGTTTTCGCTGTTGATGGCGCTTGTGCTGGGCGGCGAAGCGCCGGGAAACGCCCTGCAGAATTTCGCCTTCGCATTCATTCTGGGGCTTATGCCCGCGCTCCTTGCCAGTGTATATGCGGGCTACCGCGACATTTTTGGCGGCCCCGCCGCCCCGCCGGGTTAAGCCGGCCAGCAAGTGAAAGAATGCACGCCAAGACGTCTACGCCTTGGGCACTTCCTGGTCCTGAGGCCGGATAATCGCAACTCGATATCAATGAGGCGAGCATGAAAAAAGGGCCGTGCGAGCTCTGCGAAACGGAGGGTGGCGCCGTGTTATGGCGCGATGAGTTTCTGCGCGTAGTCGCTGTGGAAGATGCGGATTATCCGGGTTTGTGCAGGGTCATTCTGCAGCGGCATGTGGCAGAAATGAGCGACCTGCCGACGCCACAACGCACGCAAATGATGGAGGCGGTTTTCGCCGTTGAGCAGGCGCTTCGAGAACTGCTTCAGGCGGACAAGATCAATCTCGCGAGTCTCGGCAACATCACGCCGCACCTTCATTGGCACGTCATTCCGCGCTTTCGCGACGATGCGCATTTTCCCTCGCCTATTTGGGCGGAGCGTCGCCGAGACGCTGTGCCCCCGAAAGTGGATCCAATACAACTAAGCGCTTACGTGACCAAGCACATGGCAATGACCACGGCGGAGAACACTCATGGCTGAGCCCGCCGTCATTGATCTGAAGAGCTGTGAAGCTTGGCTAGGCCGCACGCCTTTGGCCGATGCGCGTCAAGCTTGCTCGGCGCTGACCGCATTGCTCGAATCCTTGCAAGAGTCTCCGCCGCGAGACGGCGCTTATCTTGAAATTCTCGAGCGTCTGCGCGAACCCATCGTTGTCGCACTTTTCGAGCGTTCCAAAAAATTCAGCTCGCGTCCTCTGCCTTTGATCGAAAGCGAACGCGAAGCCTTCCATCAAGTGCTGGATCTTTGGCGGTCACTCGGCAATGCTTATCGCCATCTGTTCATGGCGCTCACTGAAAACTCCGGCGCGCATCCGGAATTGCGGGGCCAGGGCGCATTGCTTGCCCAGCGCGCGCTCGATTGCGTGGTCGATCTCATGCTAAGTCACTACCGTTGCCGCCGCGAATTGGATCCCGAGCTGTGGCAGGACTTGCATGCCCTGCATCGCATTGTCGACCAAGCCGGCTTCGCGCAGCAGGAGGTCTCGGTCGGACGCAAATCAAAATCCGTATCGAGCGCCGCAGAAGTCTATGCGAGAGCACTTTTACTGGCCCTGGCGAATCCCTATGCGTTGAGCGCGCGTGAACTCACTTGGGCGCGACGCTGGTCGGCGAAATGGGCTTATAAGGTCCAGTTTTCGAACGACGGCAAGGACTGCTACACCGTCAACCCGCAGGGCAATACACCCCCGGCATGGGCGGCAAAGCCGCCGCCGAATGTTTTTTGCGTCGACGCGGCAGAGGTCAGACGCAGTATTCGCTCCCGTTTAAAAAAACTAGATGCCGGCGAAACTGCTGAAAGCCTCGGCCTCGGCAACGATTGCGTCCAACCGCAATGCAGCGACCTGCTTCAAACACTCGCGCGCGCATGGACCGAGCAACCGACGACGAGACAGTTTCATCGCCGCGCGACCCCAAGCGCCGCGAAGCTGAGCACGAGCTTCGAAGCGATCCACGTCGCAATCACAGGACGTATTTTCAAAGACACCGCGAAACAGTGGTCATATGCGCGTCGTCACGACACCGAAGACCTTTATAGCTATCACGGGGCCGCACAGGCGCAGAGCAGCGCCGCCGTCGCGCTGGATGCCGAAAACTGGGAAATCTTGGATGAGAGCGCGACTGGCTTCCGGGTGCGGCGCCCTGCCGGCCAAGGCCAGCGTCTTTCTCAAGAACAACTGGTCGCATTGCGCCCGGACGACGGCAGCAGCTTTATCCTCTGCGATATCCGATGGCTGATGACCGGTATTGATGAATCGCTGAGTGTCGGTTTGTCTGTGTTACCCGGCGTCGCCAAAGGGATTGCGATCCGGCCTCTCGCGGCGCCGGACAAACCGGCCGAGGCCTATACTCAAGCGTTCATGCTACCGCGCACACCTGCGGGCGCCGCAACCTTGATCATTCCCATTGGTGTTTTTCAAGGCGGTCGCATGATCGAAGCGCGCATCGACGATGAGCTAAAACGCATTCAGCTCTGCGAACATTTGCAGCGGGGTTTTGATTACGATCGGGCCAGTTTCGTGTTCGCCGAAAACTAGGACGCAACCCGGTGTTCCTGCTTTAAAACCCGGCTTGCCGGGAAGACAAGCGAGAAAACGCTACCCTGGCCAACCTCACTCTCGACTTCCAGCCGGGCCTGATGTCGAGTCAACACATGCTTCACGATGGCCAAGCCTAGGCCAGTGCCGCCAGTCTCACGCGATCTGCTCGTGTCGACACGATAGAAACGTTCGGTCAGCCGGGGAATATGGCGACTCTCGATGCCGATGCCGGTATCCGAGACGCGAAGCCGACATTCACCCTCCATGACATCCCAAGCGAGGGTGATTCGCCCCCCGTGCGGTGTATAGCGCACTGCATTCGTTACCAAGTTGCCCACGGCGCTGGCAATTTCGCTTTCGTCCCCGTACAGAAATATCGGAGGCCCGTTCTCCAATACCACCGCATGCCGGCCGGCAGACAGAGCTTTGGCATTTTCGTGCACGCTACGCATGAGTTCGTTCAGATCGATGTCAGTTTCATTCGCGGGCATGCTGCTTGACTCAAGCGCCGAGAGTTTGAGCAGATATTCAATCAGATGGAGCATGCGATCGGTCTGTGTCCGCATGAGTTGCAGCGCTTGGTGACCCCGCGGTTCATCCAGCTTTACTGCGCCATCGGCGATGGTTTCGAGAAAACCGCTCACGACGGTAAGTGGCGTCTTGAGTTCGTGCGAGACATTCGCGACAAAATCGCGCCGCATGATCTCCAATTTTTCCGCTTGCGTGACATCTCGCGACAGCAGCAGCTTTTCCTCGTGGCCATAAGGCACGACACGCATAGACAAAACAAGCTCTGTGCCGCGGCTCAATCGCAGCGTAAGCGGCTCCTCGTAATGGCGGTTTTTCAGATATGCGGCGAATTCCGGATTACGCACCAAATTGAGAATCGGCTGGCCGATATCTTTTTTCGCTTCCAACGCGAACCAACGCTCCGCCATGGCATTGCACCAGACGATATGGTCCTCAGCATTCAAAATGATCACGCCGTCCGGCATAGCCTGGCCGGCACTGCGGAAACGGGCCAATTGCCCCGTCAAGCGATGTTGTTGTTGTTGAGCAATCCTCACTGTGCGGTAGAGCCCGGCAAAGGTTTGCTCCCATATACCGGTACCGAGCGGAACCGTCTGATGGATGGGATCGCGCAACCAATGGGACAGCGCGCGCAGATTTCGCAGATTGCTAACGAGCGCCCACGTAAGGCCGACAATCACGGCGACCAGCGCCCATTCCCCACCCAAAAACGGCCACAGGATCAAGCCGGCGACGCAGGCCAGCAAGGGGATCGACAGAGAACTTAACCAGGCGAATTTCAAAACGTAGGATCGGTGGAGACACGCGCGACGCTGCGCGCGGTGCGAACCTTAGCAGAAAGCGGCGCGAAAACGCCGCCAATCAAGCGGCGGCGACCCGGTAACCGCTGCCGCGCACGGTTTCGATTAGCGCATCGTGCGCGGTCGGCTCGAGCGCCTTGCGCAGACGCCGGATGTGTACGTCAACCGTGCGCTCTTCAACGAACACATGATCGCCCCACACCTGATCGAGCAATTGCCTTCGGCTATGCACGCGTTCGGGATGTGCCATGAGGAAGTGCAACAACCGAAATTCGGTCGGCCCCAAGTCGATATGACGCCCTCCGCCGGATACGCGATGGGTGGCAGGTTCGAGACGCAGCCCCCCAATATCGATCGCCTCGTCGGTCAATTGCGGTGCGCGTCGGCGCAGAACCGCCTTGATTCTGGCCAGCAACTCGCGCGGGCTGAATGGCTTGGTCATATAGTCGTCGGCGCCCGATTCCAGGCCGGCAACCTTGTCTTGTTCCTGTCCACGTGCCGTCAGCATGATGATCGGAATGCGCTTTGTCCGATCGTCCTGCCTTAATGAACGCGCAAAGCTGAGGCCCGACTGGCCAGGAAGCATCCAATCGAGCAGTACGAGGTCCGGCAAGGCATGGCGCAAAAGTTGGGACGCTTGTTCAGCATCCTTCGCCCGCATGACATGATGGCCGGCGTGCTCTAAATTCATGGCGAGCAGCTCCTGAATCGCCGCTTCGTCCTCGACTACCAAAATGTTCGCAGGCATGGCATACGCCCTTCATTGGGATGTAGCCATTTTATGGCAGCCCGATGACCGTTTTGTTACAAAAAACGAGTCAGAAGGCCGCTAGCGAACTATCATTAAGTCCCTCAGTTTGCGCTATTTCATATCGATCTCTTATGTCCGCCCCGCCCTCCGCGCTGTTGCACGACACCCCCACCCCTACCGATATTCGCCTCCATACCGCATCCCGGAAAATGGAACTGGTTTATGCGGATGGCCGTTGCTTCCAATTGAGCTTCGAATTCCTCCGCGTCTATAGCCCCTCCGCTGAAGTACAAGGCCACGGCCCCGGGCAGGAGAAACTGGAACTCGGGAAAGAGAATGTGAATATCGTTGCTTTGGAACCGGTCGGCACATACGGCGTTCAGCCGCGCTTTTCCGATGGGCACGATACGGGCATCTATTCGTGGCAATACCTCTATGAATTGGGACTCAACCACGACCGACTATGGGCGGAATACCTCGAAAAAGTACGGGCTGCGGGCGACCCCTTGCAAAGCCCGCATGGGGGCCCAGGCGGCTGTGGTACCGGCGGCTGTGGCGGTCATTGATGGGCACTCGATGAAAGAAACTCACTTCGGGTTCGAGAAGGTTCCGGAGCAGGACAAGGCGCCGAAAGTCGCCGGGGTCTTCCATTCCGTCGCTAACCAATACGATTTGATGAACGATCTGATGTCCGTCGGCATGCATCGCCTATGGAAGATGTTCGCCATTTCCCAAAGCGGTGTTCGCGAGGGCAGCCGCATTCTCGATGTTGCAGGCGGCTCGGGCGACCTCACCCGCGCTTTTCTGAAACGCGCGGGGCGAACCGGCCAAGTGTGGCTAACCGATATCAACGCATCCATGCTCAAGGTCGGCCGCGATCGGCTTTTGGATTCCGGCGCGTTGATTCCCGCCGCGCAATGCGATGCGGAGAAGCTGCCCTTTCCGACCGACTATTTCGATTGCGTAAGCGTCGCGTTCGGGCTACGCAACATGACTCACAAAGACACCGCTTTGGCGGAAATGCAACGGGTGCTCAAACCCGGGGGCCGACTCTTGGTGCTCGAGTTTTCCAAGGTATGGAAGCCGCTTGAAAAAGTCTACGACTGGTATTCCTTCAACGTGCTGCCTTGGCTCGGCAAACGGATTGCAAAGGATGAGGCGAGCTATCGATATTTAGCCGAATCGATCCGGATGCATCCTGATCAGGAAAGTTTGCGCGGCATGATGGAACAAGCCGGTTTGAGCAACGTCGAATACTTCAACCTCAGTGCCGGCGTCGTCGCCTTGCACCGCGGCGTGAAAATCTAATAGAGGAACGAAAATGAAGCATTGGCTCATCGTACTGATCGGCGCATGTTTGGGCATGGGCCTCGTGATTGAGGATGTTGAAGCCAGACGGCTGGGGGGCGGGAAATCCTTGGGCTCACAGCGTCAGATTGCACCGAGACAGCCGGCTGCCACGCCCGCAAAACCAGCCCAACAGAACGATGCCGCCGCTCCTCGACAGGGCGCCCCCGCGCCCGCAGCGTCGGGTGGGATGAGCCGATGGCTGGCGCCGCTGGCCGGGCTTGCCATCGGACTCGGCTTGGCTTCGCTTTTCGGTGAAGAAATGGGCTCACTCATCCTCGTGGCGCTCATTGCCCTAGCCGTGATTCTGGTGTTGCGCATGCTGATGCGAGGCCGTCGCGCTGAACCCGCGCGCCCGCTACAGACAGCCCAGGGAATGCAATATCAACAATACGGCCGCGAAACAGAGGTGGCGCCCCCTCCGTCACAAGCGACGCCGGTCCATGCAACCCGGCCCGACAGCCAAGCGCATTTCACCCCGGCCGTTCCCGCTGATTTCGACGTGGACGCCTTTCTGGCGCAGGCCAAGCGTAATTTTCTGGCCTTGCAATCGGCCAACGACCGCGGCGATCTTCACAGTCTTCGCGAAATGATGAGCGATGAGTTGTACGAAAATATCAAAGACGATATCGACGCGCGCGGCGCGGCTCAGCAAACGGATGTCGTGACGCTCGAAGCACAATTGCTCGAAGTCATTACCGAAAAAGACATGCACTGGGCGAGCATCCGATTCTCCGGGATGTTGCGGGAAGAGCTCAACGGCACCGCGACCCGCTTCGAAGAGGTTTGGAATTTACATAAACCCGTTCAGGGCAACAGCGGTTGGGTGCTTGCCGGTATTCAGCAGGTGGCTTGAGGATCGATGATTGACCAACCTGTCATCGCGTTTATTAACCATGTGCTCGGCCAGGAGGCCTGGGCGCGAGTCCGACTCCAGGGATTCAGCGGCAAACGCATTCACGTCCGAGCCGGGTTGATTGATGCTTATTGGTTGATCGACGAACAAGGTTTTTGTAAAGCAGACAAAGCGAGCGGCACGCCGGCTGATCTGAGCCTACAAGTCCCAGCGACGGCATGGCTAGGATTGATGCAACGAGACCCGGGCGCCTTGAAAGCAGTGCAAATCGGTGGGGACACCGATCTGGCTGAAGCGATTCAATTCATTTTCCTCAACATCCGATGGGATGTTGAGGAAGACCTCTCCCGTATTGTGGGCGACATTGCCGCGCATCGGCTCGTGAGCGGCGGTCGCGCCTTCATCGATTGGCAACGGGACGCGGCGCAACGCTTTGGAGAAAATTTTGCCGAATATTGGCGCGAAGAGGCGGGCTTGCTTGCCACGCGCGGCGAGATCAATCGTTACGTCGCTGAAGTGGAGGAATTGCGCGACGCCGTAGCCCGATTGGAAAAACGCATGGATGGGCTCTATGCAGAGCCACCGACGCCCCCTTAATTAGCCTCTTATCCTCCTTTACCCGCCGAGTGACCTTCGGGTAGATTCCCTTCTTTCTTCCCGAGCTCCCACAGCGTGTTCCGTTTCTTCCGCCTGGTCACCATTTTCGCTGTGGCGTTCCGCTATGGGTTGGAGGAGTTTCCTCTAGCGGTGACACCCAACGGCCGTTTGCGGGGCATCGTTCAACGACTGCTCTTTTTTCGCAAGTTGGATCACGGCCGCGGGGTTCGACTGCGTCTCGCCCTGGAAACCTTGGGGCCGATTTTTGTCAAGTTCGGACAAGTCCTTTCAACGCGCCGCGACCTGCTGCCGGCCGATATCGCTAATGAACTCGCGAAGCTCCAGGATCAGGTCCCTCCCTTCGATTCGGCTCTGGCGATCGCGGAGGTAGAACGCGCTTTCGGACTCCCGATCGCGCAGGTGTTCGCGCGCTTCGATCCGCTCCCCATTGCAAGCGCCTCCATCGCGCAAGTGCATTGGGCGGAATTGCATGATGGAACGCAAGCCGCGGTAAAAATATTGCGGCCTAATATGTTGCCGGTGATTGCACGCGACTTGGCTTTGATGGATGCGGCGGCCGGCATGGTCGAACGGCTTTGGTCACAAGGCCCACGACTCAAGCCGCGCGCGGTCGTCGCCGAGTTCGCAAAACATCTTTACGACGAACTCGATTTAATGCGCGAAGCCGCGAACGCGAGCCAATTGCGACGGAATTTCATCGATTCGCCGCTTATGCTCGTTCCCGAAATCTACTGGGACTATTGCATGCCGACGGTAATGACCATGGAGCGCATGCATGGGATACCCATCAGCCACGTGGCTCAACTTCAGGCGCAAGGCGTCGACATCAAAAAGCTGTCACGAGCAGGCGTGGAGATTTTTTTCACCCAGGTGTTTCGCGACAGCTTCTTCCACGCAGACATGCATCCCGGCAATATTTTTGTGACGCCGGAGGGTAAATATGTGGCGCTGGATTTCGGCATCATGGGCACGCTCAACGATGCCGACAAGAATTATCTCGCTCAGAATTTTCTCGCTTTTTTCAAGCGCGACTATAAACGCGTTGCCCAAGCCCATGTGGATGCGGGCTGGGTGCCGCCGGGTACGCGCGTTGATGAGTTTGAGGGTGCCATCCGCGCCGTCTGCGAACCGATTTTCGATCGCCCACTGAAAGAGATTTCTTTTGGGCGCGTGCTTTTACGGCTTTTCCAGACAGCAGCGCGTTTCAATATGGAAGTGCAACCTCAGCTCGTGTTGCTGCAGAAAACCTTGCTGAATATTGAAGGGCTCGGTCGCCAACTCGATCCGGATTTGGATTTGTGGACCACGGCGAAACCTTTTCTCGAGCGCTGGATGAGCGAGCAAGTCGGTTGGCGAGGCCTGATCCGTAGTCTACAAAACGAATCGCCGAATTGGGCGCTGCTACTCCCACAATTGCCCCGCCTTCTTCACGAGGCGCTGCAACGGAAACCTTCGGCGCATCTGATCGCGCTCGAAGCGCTAAGACTCGAAGAACAACGCAGGAACACATTATTACAACGGATTCTGTATGGCGGCGCCGGTGTGCTGATGGGAATCTTGTTGATGCTCCTGCTCAGGCAATGGTAGCGTTGCGGCTGCAAGCCAAAGCCATATAACAAGTTGTCGCAGGGGAGTGTCAAATGCTGCTGACTCTGGTCATCGCCTATCTGCTCGTCACCATTGCCATTGGGCTGTGGGCTGCGACGCGCGTCAAGAATACCGCTGACTTCGCCATCGCCGGCCGGCACCTGCCGCTTTACATGATCATCACCACGACCTTCGCGACGTGGTTCGGCTCGGAGGTGGTGCTGGGCATTCCTTCCACCTTCGTCGAAGAGGGACTTAACGGCATCGTCGAAGATCCTTTCGGCGCCGGGACTTGTCTGATTCTGGTCGGTCTGTTCTTCGCGGCGAAGCTGTACAAGATGACATTGTTGACGATCAACGACTATTACCGCGAACGCTACGGCCGCGTGGTGGAAGCTACCTGCTCGCTCATCATCATCCTGAGTTATTTGGGCTGGGTGGCGGCGCAAGTCACGGCGCTCGGACTGGTATTCAACGTCCTGTCCGAGGGAGCGATCAGCGAAGAGGCGGGTATGATCATCGGGACCGTCTCCATCCTCGCCTATACGCTGTTCGGTGGCATGTGGTCGGTGGCAGTCACCGATTTCATCCAAATGATCATCCTGGTCATCGGCCTCAGCATCATCGCGGTGGTGGCTGGCGACATGGCGGGGGGCGCGGACAAAGTCATCGAGCTTGCGCAAAGCAAGGAGCTGTTCCACTTCCTGCCCGAAGCATCCTTCCACGACATCGCGTTCTTCATCGCTGCGGGCATCACGATGATGCTCGGCTCCATTCCGCAACAGGACGTGTTTCAGCGCGTCATGTCGGCCAACAATGTAAAGGCGGCGACACGCGGACCGGTCATCGGCGGCATTGCCTACATTCTCTTTGCCTCCGTCCCGATGTTCATCATGGTCAGCGCCTTGATCATCATGCCCGAGCGCACGGCGGAGATTCTTGCGGAGGATTCTCAAAAAGTGCTGCCGCTGTTGGTGATGGAGAAAATGCCCTTCGTCATGCAGGTCATCTTCTTCGGCGCGCTGCTGTCCGCGCTCAAATCCACGGCTTCGGCGACGTTGCTCGCGCCCTCCGTCACTTTCGTCGAAAACATCTGGCGCCAGTTCTTCCCGCGCCGGAGCGATAAACGCGAGCTTTGGACCATGCGCATCGCCGTGCTCGTTTTCAGCGCCTGCGTCTGCGCCTACGCGATTTACTTTAAGGACAAACGTATCTACGAACTGGTGTCGGACGCCTATCAGGTCACGCTCGTGGGTGCCTTCGTTCCCTTGGTATTCGGGCTGTACTGGAAACGCGCCACGACACAAGGGGCGATTTTCTCCATCGTCCTTGGAATCGTCTCCTGGCTCTTGCTGCTGTATACCCCGGGCGGCGAACACTTCCCGCCGCAGTTGGCGGGCCTGATCATGGCGCTCGTCGGCATGCTGTTAGGATCGCTCGCTCCCCAGGCACTGCGTAACCGCCACGGCGCGCACCACCACATCGTCGGCATCCACGAATGAACGGCCTGTAGCGAGCGAGTCCCTGTGCGAGAATGCGCGCGATGGATTCGCGCACCTCGCCGCTCGCCCGCTACCTTCTCGGTGCCTATGCGCTGCTGGTGGTCTACGCGAGCTTGCATCCGTTTCATGGTTGGCGCGATCAAGGCGTAGGGCCCTTTGATTTTCTTAACGCGCCGCTCATCCCGCGTTATTACACGGGCTTCGATCTCATCATCAACGCACTGGCATATCTGCCTTTTGGTGCGCTTATCGTTCTTGCCCTGTATCCGCGCGCGCGCGGATTATGGGCATCCTTGCTTGCTCTGTGCGGCGCAGCCACGCTCAGTTTCATGCTCGAAGCAACGCAAACTTTTTTACCGGCGCGCATTCCTTCGAGCCTCGACTGGTTACTGAATTGCGTCGGGGCAGCCCTCGGGGCGGGATTCGGAGTGGCGCTTGCACGCACCGTCGTCATGCAAGGCAAGTTGAGACGGTGGCGCGACGACTTGTTTGTTCCCGGCAAACATACGGATGTGGGCTTGGTCTTGCTGGCAGGGTGGTTACTTTCTCAGCTGAACCCGGAGACTCTTCTTTTCGGTAACGGCGACCTCCGCGAGCTATTCGAGTCCACACCGAAATTGCTTTATCCCGCCGCGATGTTTGTGCGCGTCGAAGCGATTGTCACGGCCGCGCAAATCATCGCGCTCGCACTGCTGGTGTCTCTGTATCTCAATGACCGCGGACCGAGACGACGCATTTTTCTTATTCTGCTTTTAAGCGGCTGCATCGTACGGACGCTGGCATTTGCGTTGTTGTTCAAAGTTCAGGCGGGATTGGATTGGCTGACGCCCGGTGCCGCCATTGGCCTGATCGTCGGCACCTTGGCCGCAATGGGCGCGCTGGCGCTGTCCCGCCGGGCAAGTGTGGCGCTTTGCGGCACCCTTTTGATGGCTGCCACGGCCCTTGTGAATCTCGCGCCCGACAATCCATATCTCCTCAGTTCCCTGCAGGAATGGCGGCAGGGCCATTTTTTGAATTTCAACGGCTTCACCAAACTCGTCTCGGTCGTGTGGCCCTTTGCAGTGATGGGTCATCTGCTTGTCCTACCGCGGTTGGCAAGAACCCGGCATACGGATTAATGCGAAGCCGGCAAGATCTCGCCTTATAATTTCGCGGTGAGCTATTTCGATAAACACGTCTTCTTTTGCTGCAATCAGCGCGATGCGGGTGAGGCCTGCTGCAACAATCGCGGCGGGAGTGAAATGCGCGCATATGCGAAGGATCGGATCAAGGCGTTGAAGCTCGCCGGCAAGGGCAAAGTCCGCATTAACCAGGCCGGTTGTCTCGACCGCTGTGATGAAGGTCCGGTGCTGGTCGTCTATCCCGAAGAAGTCTGGTACACCTATGTGGATCGTCATGACATCGACGAGATCATTGAGGAACACCTGCGCCACGGCAAGATCGTAGAACGCCTGAAAATCTAAGACAGGACTTATGGCGACCGAACGCGTTTTCTTTAACGGCGAAGCCGGCCAGATCGAAACCTTCATTGACGAGCCGTCGGAAACGACGCGAGGACTCGCTTTGATTTGTCACCCGCATCCCAAATACGGCGGCACGCCGGAGAACAAGATCGTGCAAACGCTGGCGAAAACTTTCGTCGAACTGGGTTATATCGCCGCACGACCGGCTTTTCGCGGCATTGGTCAGTCGCATGGTGAGTACGACAAAGGCGTCGGCGAAACCGAGGATATGGTGGATGTCGTCGCGCAGGCACAGGCCCGCTTCGGTGAAATACCACTCGTGCTGGCGGGTTTCTCCTTCGGCGGTTATGTTCAGACCAGGGTCGCAAAACAGGTCACCGCCCAACGCCTGGTCCTCGTCGCACCGGCATGCGGTTATATGAACGAAGACCGCGATTACGACACTGAGACCGTGCCGGCTGACACCATCGTCATCCACGGCGAGAAAGACGAGACGGTGCCGTTGAAAAATGTGCTCGATTGGGCGAGACCACAAGATCTGCCCATCATTGTCGTACCTAACGCGGATCATTTCTTTCATCACCGGCTGCATCTGATCAAAGCCCTAGTGAAGGGCGCATGGCGGCCTTAAGCGTTAGCGAACTGCGTAAGTCTTACGCCGGGCAGGAAGTCGTTGCCGGGTTGACTTTTGAAATTCAACCCGGCGAGTGTTTCGGCTTGCTCGGACCGAACGGCGCAGGCAAAACGACGACCCTCAAACTTTGTTTGGGATTGACCGCACCGGACAGCGGCCACATTGGCTTGCTCGGGCACGCGGTGCCGGCTCAAGCCCGTCTTGCGCGAATGCGCGTTGGTGTGGTCCCCCAGCTCGACAATCTGGACCCCGACTTTAGCGTGGAAGAAAATCTACGGGTGTACGGCCGATATTTCGGATTGAGCAATGGCGAAATCGGTGAGCGTATTCCGCCGCTCCTGGAATTTGCGGGACTAAGCGGACGCGCAAGCGAACGAATCCAAAATCTTTCCGGCGGCATGAAGCGGCGTTTGACGCTGGTACGCGGGCTTATCAACGACCCTGACATCATTTTTATGGACGAGCCGACCACTGGTCTCGATCCGCAGGCTCGCCATCTCATTTGGGAAAGGCTACGCAAGCTCCTGGCGCAAGGCAAAACCATTGTGCTCACAACGCACTTCATGGAAGAGGCCGAGCGGCTATGTTCCCGCCTCGCCGTACTGGATCAAGGGCGCCTTGTCACAGAAGGCAGTCCACGCGATCTCATCGCTCAACACATCGAGCCGCATGTCGTCGAAGTGCACGGAGAAGGCTTGGATGAATGGGCGGCCGGCGCGCAAGCCGAGCGTATCGAACGCAGCGGTGAAACCGTCTTTTGCTATGCGCGCGAAGTTGGCATGCTCCTACGCGATCTCGATCAACGCCCTGCCTTGCGTTATCTGCATCGGCCGGCAAATCTCGAAGATGTTTTTCTTAAACTCACGGGGCGGGAGCTACGGGATTGAATTTATACCTGCCCCGCCTTAGTTTGCGGTTCATCCCGATATGGCGTCGCAACGCCTTGGTATGGCGCAAGCTTGCGATCCCCTCCGTGCTCGGCAATCTCGCCGACCCGATGATCTATATGCTGGGTTTGGGGTTTGGCCTCGGTGCCTTTTTGCCCGAAGTCAAAGGCGTACCTTATATCGCGTTTCTCGCCGCCGGTACGGTTTGTTTCTCTGTCGCCAACACGGCCACCTTTGAGGCGCTCTATTCGGCTTTTTCGCGCATGCATGTCCAACGGACGTGGGACGCGATTTTGAACGCGCCCATCTCCTTGGAGGACGTCGTCATCGGCGAACTGGTCTGGGCGACTACGAAAAGTTTTCTATCGGGCTTTGCCATCATGTTGGTGGTCTGGGCGCTGGGGCTCAGCCACTCTCTTATGTCCTTATGGATTCTGGCGCTTATTCCACTATTAGGTTTTGTGTTTGCCGCGCTCGCGTTGACGATGACCGCCTTGGCGCCGTCCTACGATTTCTTCATGTATTACTTCACGCTGTTCATCACACCCATGGCGATGCTTTGCGGGGTTTTCTATCCGATCGACTCCTTGCCGCAGACCGTGCAATGGGCGGTCCATCTACTCCCCCTCACACATGCCACGCAGTTGGTGCGGCCCTTGCTCTTTGGCGAAATGCCGCAAAACATTCTGCTTCATCTCGCGGCATTGCTTGTTTATGCGGTCGTCGGCGTATACGTCGCGCTCCTGTTGTTCAAGCGCCGCTTGTTGAAATAGGAGCGCCCACATGCTTTGGATAAAATCTTTTCACTTGGTGTTCGTTGTCTCTTGGTTCGCTGGCCTGTTCTATTTGCCGCGGATTTTTGTGAACCTTGCGCAAGAGGAAAATCCGGCCGCGCATACACGCTTGTTGCGTATGGGTGAAAAGCTTTACCGATTCATGACCCTGATTGCGATCGTCGCATTGATCCTGGGCCTATGGCTCTGGCTTGGTTATGGCGTCGGTCAAGGCGAAGCCTGGCTCTACACGAAATTGTTTGTTGTACTTTTACTCGCCGGCTATCACCATGCTTGCGGTCGGCTGCTGAAGAAATTTACCCGCAATGAAAATCGCCACAGCCATAATTGGTACCGCTGGTTCAACGAAGTGCCTGTATTGCTACTCATTGCTGCGACCGTGCTGGCCGTTGTGAAACCTTTTTGATGAACGCTCATTTTTTTGCGACTTGCCCGCGCGGTTTAGAGGGTTTGCTTGTGCAGGAGCTGGCAGCTTGCGGCGCTCAAGCGATCGAAGGCACGGGCGGAGGCGCTAAATTCACCGGCGACTGGACGGCTTGTTATGGCGTCAATCTCCATAGCCGAGTCGCCACGCGGGTCTTATTACGCGTCGCGCATGGCGACTACAAGAACGAGCAAGACGTCTATACGCTCGCGCGTGGCGTGGATTGGTCTACGCATTTTGCAATCCATAACAGCATCCGCGTGGACATCACCGCGATTCGCTCGCCCTTGCGCAGCTTGGATTTCGCTACGCTGCGCATCAAGGATGCGGTATGCGACCGGTTCCGCGATGAGTTCGGCTCCCGGCCGGATGTGGATACGCGAGCACCCGATGTACGCATTGTCGGTTTCCTCGACGAGCGAAATGTGAGCCTTTATCTCGATACCTCCGGAGAGCCGCTGTATAAGCGGGGCTATCGCCTGGATACCGGGGAGGCACCGCTCAAGGAGAATTTAGCCGCGGGGATTGTCATGCTCAGCGGGTGGGCGCCTCAAGAGCCATTTCTCGACCCCATGTGCGGCAGTGGGACCTTGCTAATCGAAGCGGCGCAAATCGCCTTAAGAATCGCGCCCGGTTCCCGTAGAAGCTTCGGTTTCGAAAAACTGAAAAGCTTCGTCCCACCGCTTTGGCAAAGGATGAAGGACGAAGCGACTTCGGCTCAACTCTCAGAAAGTCCGGCGCCCATTTTTGGAGCCGATCTCTATGGCGACGAATTGAAAAGCAGTCTGGCGAATCTAGAGAAGGCGGGTCTCGCGCATATCGTGCTTCTCAAACAAGCGAACATCTTGGAGTTGCCCGCGCCGGCGCCGAGCGGCGTGATGATCGCAAATCCACCGTATGGCAAACGGCTCGATGAGAGCGAAAAGCTGGAAAGCTTTTATCCGAAACTGGGCGACGCGTTGAAAGCGAATTTCGCCGGCTGGCGCTGTTATTTGTTCAGCGCCGATATGGGGTTGCCCAAACACCTTGGGTTGAAAGCCAGCAAGCGAACGCCGCTTTTCAATGGTGCGCTCGAATGCCGGCTGTTCGAATATAAGATCATCTCCGGCTCGATGCGAAAACAAAAAGAGTCTTAGTAGCCGTGGTCGAAAAACTCGACGATGCCGGCGTCAATCGAGTACTCCGCGCCAACCACCATGAGACCTTCATTTTGGATAAGCGATTCGAGAATCTCCGAGCCGTGACGCAGATGGTTGACTGAAGCCATCACATTTGCGCGGATGGCGTGATGGACGAGCGCATCTCGATCATGACGCAGATCGGTGCCCAGCAAAGGCTCTACTGAAGGCCGAATTCGGTCGACAATGGAATGCAAATTCCGCCATTGCTTCTCCGTCGGCTGATGCAGCTCCTCGAGCGTCGCCTCAATAGCGCCGCATCCGGTATGACCCAGCACGACCACCAGCCGCGTTTCGAAACGCGCTGCGGCGAATTCCACGCTGCCCACCTGCGAGGGCGCAACGATATTGCCGGCGACCCGAATCACGAACAAATCTCCGAGCCCTTGATTGAAAACGATCTCCGCTGGGACGCGGGAATCCGAACAACCGAGGATGATGGCGAAGGGATGCTGTTCTTTTGGCAGTGCGGTGCGTTTGGAATCGTTTAACAGCGCCTGTCCATTGCGCATACTGGCGGCGAACTCGAGGTTCCCCTTTTTTAGGCGCTCTAGCGCTTCTTTTGCCGGAATCATTCTTATCGATATAAAAAAACGTAGTCGTGATTTTAGTGGATTTCGGCTATCGAGGCTCGAAAACTAAAAGCGGGCAACATTACTCCTCTTTGACTGCGAGTCTCCCAGTTTGCCGGGTACATGGAATGAATGGAACGTGGGGGATCGTGAGAGGATCGCGATATAAGCAACCGCTGGAACGCTAACACCACCACGACGCTAGGCATTGTTAGCTACCTTTGCAATATTCCGCCTGCTAACAACGACCACAAACAAAAGCCGGCATAGGCCGGCTTCTATTCCCCGCGCTCACGGGTTAAAACTGATTACTTGATGATATCGAGATGTTCGATACCCTTGGTGATGTCCTTGTTCTTCGCTTCCTTCGAATGTAGCTTGATGGCAAGGCGAAGATCGTTGACCGAGTCGGCATTGCGCAGCGCATCTTCGTATGTAATCACGCCGTTGTCATACAGCTCGAATAAATGTTGGTCGAAGGTTTGCATGCCGAGCTCACGGGACCGTTTCATGATCTCTTTGATCTCGTGCACTTCGCCTTTGAAAATAAGATCGGCGATCAGCGGCGAGTTCAACATCACTTCGACGGCAGCCACGCGTCCACGGCCCTCGCGTAAGGGAATCAACCGCTGGGAGACCATGCCGCGCAAATTGAGCGACAAGTCCATCAGCAATTGCGGACGACGCTCTTCTGGGAAAAAGTTGATGATCCGGTCGATCGCCTGGTTCGAGCTATTGGCGTGCAAGGTCGCCATACACAAGTGTCCGGTTTCTGCGAAAGCAATGGCGTAGTCCATGGTTTCGCGGTCTCGAATCTCACCCATCAAAATGACGTCGGGCGCCTGGCGCAGCGTGTTCTTCAGCGCCGCTTCCCAAGACTCGGTGTCAACGCCGATTTCGCGTTGCGTGATAATGCAGTTCCTATGGGGATGCACATATTCCACCGGATCTTCGATGGTGATGATGTGGCCATAAGAGTTTTCGTTGCGGAATCCGACCATTGCGGCGAGCGACGTGGATTTACCGGAACCGGTTGCACCGACCATGATGACGAGGCCGCGCTTGGTTAGCGCGATGTCCTTCAATACCTGCGGTAGGCCCAACTCTTCGACCGTAGGGATCGTCGAATTGATCGTACGCATCACCATGCCGATCTGGCCCTGTTGCACAAACGCGCTGACGCGGAAACGACCGATCCCGCCGGGGCTGATCGCGAACTGACATTCTTTAGTCGCTTCGAATTCAGCGGCCTGACGATCGTTCATCACCGATCGAACTAACTCGGATGTGTGCTGCGCCGACAGCGGCTGTTGGGAGACCGGCGTCATTTTGCCGTCTAGCTTGATCGCAGGCGGAAAACCGACGGTGATGAACAGATCCGATGCCTTCTTGCTGACCATGAGGCGTAACAAGTCATAAATAAATTTTGTAGCCTGATCGCGCTCCATGGCGACGCTCCTTTTGCATATGGAAGCTCTGGTTAAGCTATCCGTCGAACCAGGGCTTCACTGGATTCACGGGATCTCAAGAGGCAGCCGCCTCTTGCTCTAATAAACCCGGCGCTTAGCCGAGGAAGTTGTCTTTGTTCGCGGCCTTGGTGCGCGCCTCTGCCATGCTTACGACGTTGCGTTTGACCAGCTCCTGCAGATTCTGGTCAAGCGTTTGCATGCCGTATTGCTGGCCGGTCTGGATCGACGAATACATCTGTGCGATCTTGTTTTCGCGTATCAGGTTACGGATCGCTGGCGTGCCGATCATGATTTCATGCGCTGCGACGCGGCTATTGCCGTCTTTGGTTTTAAGCAGCGTTTGCGAGATAACCGCGCGCAGCGACTCGGACAACATAGCGCGCACCATCTCCTTTTCCGCTGCCGGAAAAACGTCCACGATACGATCGATGGTCTTGGCGGCCGAGCTGGTGTGCAGGGTACCGAATACCAGGTGACCGGTTTCCGCACCGGTCAAGGCGAGGCGAATGGTTTCCAAGTCACGCATCTCGCCGACCAAGATTACATCCGGATCTTCGCGCAAGGCACTGCGCAATGCGTTAGAGAATGACAGCGTATGCGGCCCGACTTCGCGTTGGTTGATCAGGCACTTCTTCGATTCGTGTACGAATTCGATCGGGTCTTCGATGGTGAGGATGTGGCCATAGTCGTTGTCGTTGATCTGGTTGACCATCGCCGCCAAGGTGGTGGACTTGCCGGAACCCGTCGGGCCGGTGACCAGAACGATGCCTCGCGGTTGCTGTGCGATTTCGCCAAAGATCTTAGGCGCGTTGAGTTCTTCGAGCGTCAGTACCTTGCTGGGAATAGTCCGCATGACGGCTGCGGCGCCACGCTGTTGAACAAAGGCATTCACGCGAAAACGGGCCAAACCCGGGATGGCAAAGGAAAAGTCGCATTCCAGAATTTCTTCATAAGTCTTGCGCTGCGCGTCGTTCATGATGTCATAGATCATGCCGTGGACGTCTTTGTGTTCCAGCGCGGGAAGGTTGATACGGCGTACATCGCCGTTGACGCGAATCATGGGCGGAAGGCCGGACGACAGGTGCAAATCGGAGGCCTTGTTTTTGACAACGAAGGCCAGTAGTTCAGATATGTCCATATAATTTGAAATCCTGTTTTTGGGTCCGGCGGAGGCTACGATCCAGCCCTTAAAACAAGGCAAATCGCAGCGGAACGATTATGGACACAACAAAAATTCACCTGCAAGCCGTACGCTCTCGTATTGCGGACGCATGCCTCCTCTCACAGCGAAAGGAACGTGACATAGTTCTCGTCGCAGTGAGCAAGGCGGTGCCGGCGGAAAAAATCCGCTGCGCGCATGCTGCCGGTCAGCGTCATTTTGGCGAAAGTTATGCACAGGAAGCTTTGGACAAAATGAGTGCGCTGGCAGACCTCGGTGACCTCATTTGGCATTTCATCGGGCCGATACAGAGCAACAAGACCCGAGCCATCGCCGAGCATTTCGACTGGGTCCACGCCGTCGACCGCTTGAAAATTGCGGAACGGTTATCCAGTCAGCGGCCCGCTACAAAACCTCCCCTGGACCTTTGCATTCAAGTGAATATCAGCGGCGAATCGACAAAAAGCGGTGTTGAGCCCGCGGAGGCGGGGATACTCGCCCAGTCCATTCTTCGTTTGCCGCGACTGAGGCTTCGCGGTCTCATGGCGATCCCTGCGCCCACGTCCGATCGCGCCTTGCGCAAACGCCAACTTGAGTCTTTAACCGACTTGCAGCGCACTTTGGTGGCCCAGGGCTTGTCGCTCGACACCCTTTCAATGGGAATGTCGGATGATCTTGAAGAAGCAATCTCGGCCGGAAGCACCCTATTGCGGGTCGGGACGGCTATATTTGGGCCCCGGCCTCTTTAACCGAGCACCTTGTAATGAACATCAGTTTTATCGGCGGTGGGAACATGGCGGCGGCGCTTATCGGCGGGCTGATTTCCAAGGGTTTCGACCCACGCGCAATACGAGTTGTCGAGGTCTTGCCGGAAGCGCGGGAGCGTCTGAATACCTATTACGGCGTCGAGTGTTTCGCCGAGCCCGCGCTTGCAGCGCCTTTGGGCGATGTGATCGTGCTTGCGGTCAAACCACAACAGATGCGCAGCGTCGCTCGCTCCGTGAGTGCCTATGTCAAGGAAGCGCTCGTGCTGAGTATCGCGGCCGGTATTCGCTTACCGGATCTGGCGCGCTGGCTGGGCGGGCAGGTGCATTTGGCCCGCTGCATGCCCAACACGCCGGCACTGATCGGCATGGGGATTAGCGGCTTGTACGCTGCGCCGGCCGTATCGGCGGAGCAGCGTGCGAACGCGCAACGCATTTTGGAAGCGGTGGGCCGTGTGGTTTGGGTAGAAGAGGAAGAATTGCTGGATCCGGTTACGGCGGTTTCGGGAAGCGGGCCAGCTTATGTTTTTTATTTTATCGAAGCGATGCAGCAAGCGGCCGTAAAAATGGGGTTGCCCGATAGCATTGCCCGCGATTTGATCATCGATACTTTTCGCGGCGCTACCGAGCTCGCCGCTCGCGCGGACGAACCTGTAAGCAATTTGCGCGAACGCGTCACCTCCAAAGGTGGCACGACGGAACGCGCGCTCGCCAGCATGGCGCAAGATCAGGTCGCAGAAGCGATCGTTAAGGCGCTCAAAGCGGCATCCGCGCGCGCAACGAGCTTAGGCGACGAATTGGGACTTGATTAAGGGATAGGCATGAAACTGATCCAAATCGCCGCTTTCTTGATCGAAACGGTCTTCGGCTTCTTTGTTTTTCTGGTGCTGCTGCGGTTTCTGCTGCAAAGCTTGCGAGCCCCTTTTCACAATCCCATCGGGCAATTCACCATCGCGCTGACCGACTGGATCGTTCGTCCCTTGCGCCGGATCATCCCGCCTTTTCGGCGCCAGGACCTCGCCAGCCTGGTAGCGGCATGGCTCCTGATTCTGGTCAAAATTCTCCTGTTGATGTTGCTATTGGGCATGCCGATCCTCATCGGCAACTTGCTGATGCTGTCCGGAATCGATCTGCTCCGCGATATGTTGCGGCTGATCATGCTTGTCGTTATCGTGCAGATCGTCGTCAGCTGGATCAATCCGCAGAACCCGCTTAGCTTTGTTTTGAACGCGCTGACCCGGCCCTTCTACCGCTTGTTCCGTTTTGTGCCGCCGGTGGGCCAGTTCGATTTGTCGCCGCTATTCGTGTTGCTGGCGATCAATATTCTTCTCATTCTGTTGCCTGATTTTCGCGGCTTGTAACGGCCTTAGAGGGCTGAAGCGAAAGGCACGACGGCGAAAGCCCGGTCCGCTCTTTTGACAGGAGCACTGGCACAGCGAAAAAATTCAGCGCGCTTCGTGACAGAGTCGTCCGGACACAAAGGTGTAACGCGTAACACCGGGCAGTTCGTAGCCCAGGAACGGCGTGTTCCTACCTTGGCTTTTCAGCGATTCGGCGCTCAGCTTGAACCACTGTTCCGCCGCGAAAATGCATATATCCGCTTCCGCGCCGACGCCGAGATGGCCCGCATCGATATTCAATACTTTTGCCGGTTCACTGGTAATCCGCGCTAAAGCTTGCAGCAACGGAATCTTGAGTTCCTGGGCCCATTTCAAGGTCAGGGGCAGAAGCAATTCCAACCCAGTCGCTCCGGGCTCCGATTCCGCGAAAGGCATTTGCTTCGCGTCGTCGTCTACCGGAGTGTGGTCGGAGCAAATCGCATCAATTGCACCGTCGCGCGCACCTTGGCGCAAAGCATCGCGATCGCGCAAAGAACGCAATGGCGGTACCAAATTGCAATGCGGATCAAAATAACCCAGATCCATTTCGGATAGATGCAAGTGATGCACAGCAACGTCGCAAGTCACAGGAAGGCCCGCTTGTTTCGCATCTCGCACCATTGCAACCGCCTCAGCGGTCGATAACCTGCAAAGGTGCACGCGCGCGCCGGTGGCGCGCACCAGTTGCAATATCGCTGCTAAGGCAATGGTTTCGGCAAACGCCGGAATACCCGCTAAGCCAAGGCGCGTCGCAACTTCTCCATCGTGCGCAATACCCGCTTTGGCGAGGAATGAATCCTGGGGCCTTAACCAAACGGTAAAGCCGAAGGTCTTGGCATATTGCAGCGCGCGCCACAATACTTCGGTATCGAGAATCTGCCGGTCGGCCTGCGAAAAGGCAACGCATCCCGCATCGCGCAGCTCCGCCATTTCGGTCAACCGCTCACCTTCCAGCTTGGCTGTCAAAGCTCCAAGCGGATACACATGCGCGAGGTTGAGACTACGCGCCCGATGTTTAAGCATTTCAACCAGACCCGGCTCATCCAAGGGCGGATCAGTGTCCGGTGGACAAGCGAGGCTCGTCACGCCCCCTGCCACGGCCGCGCGCATTTCAGATTGAAGCGTCGCCTTATATTCGAAACCGGGCTCACGCAGGCGCGCGGAAAGATCAACAAACCCCGGCGACACGACGAGTCCGGCAGCATCGATGGTTTTGTTCGGGCTGAAGCCCGGCGGCGTTGCGCCCAACCCAAGAATTTTCCCACCGCCAACGAAAAGATCTTGCACGGCATCCACGCCGTTCTTCGGATCAATCACGCGGCCGTTCTTGATGTGCGTCTTCATGAAGGACCTATCTCGCCACTCCGCGTGACCACGACCGAAGCGATTTGCTTGTCCTGGCTAGGCGCTGATGACGACATTTGGTTATTCCAAATTAGGAAGAGGCAACGCAACCGGGGCAGCAAATCGCCCGGTCCCTCCGGGTTGCCGATCGATATCGGCGTCTGCGTTGTTGCGACCCCTTGCAATAGATGACTGTTGCCGCGGGCCCGCCGCCTAGCGTCCATCCGTTTTGATCGAGCAACGTGGTTCATGGGGAGTAGCGAGATAGGTCCTTAATTGCCTGCCAGGATAGACATAACGGCCATGCGCACGGCGATACCGAAGGTGACCTGCGGCAAGATCACGGCCTGCGATCCATCCGCGACGGTCGAGTCGATCTCGACGCCTCGATTCATGGGTCCAGGATGCATGACGATCGCGTCTGGTTTAGCAAGCGCGAGTTTGTCCGGCGTGAGGCCGTAGTATTTAAAGTATTCCTGTGCGGAAGGCAGCAAAGGCCCGCGCATGCGTTCATTCTGCAGACGCAGCATCACAATGACATCGACATCGCGAAGGCCTTCAGTCATGTTGTGAAAGACCCGCACACCCAGCTGACTGACGCCCGTCGGCATGAGCGTTTGGGGACCGATTACACGCAAGTCGGGCGTGCCAAGCGTTGTCAACGCATGAATCAGGGAGCGCGCCACCCGCGAATGCAACACATCTCCAATGATCGCCACGGATAGTCCGGTAAATTCTTTTTTGTAATGACGGATGGTGTAAGCATCCAAAAGTCCTTGCGTCGGGTGCGCGTGGCGACCGTCACCGGCGTTGATCACATGGAGATGTGAAGCAACATGTTGTGCGATCAAATGAGGCGCACCGCTTTGCGCATGGCGGACAACAAACATGTCCGCATCCATCGCCGTCAGATTGTCGACCGTATCGAGCAATGTTTCGCCCTTCGTCGTCGACGAGGTATTGATGTTTAGGTTGATAACATCTGCCGAGAGACGCTTTGCCGCGATTTCGAAAGTTGTCCGCGTGCGCGTCGAATTTTCGAAGAATAAATTGAACACCGATTTGCCCCGCAGCAGCGGTAGCTTTTTTACTTCTCTATCGCTGATACCGACAAAGGATGAAGCGGTGTCAAGAATATGGGTAAGTATTGCGCGGGGAAGACCTTCGATGGTGAGCAAGTGTTGCAGCTCGCCTTTTGCATTCAATTGAGGATTACGCATTATCAAATCGTAGCGAAAGCTTTCCTGAAGTGTCGCGATCGAGCACGAGCATCGAATCCTTGGGAACAGTTATCTTGGCCGCCGCGTATTGCGCCGAGATCGGTAATTCGCGCTCACCTCGATCCACAAGAACGACAAGGCCGATGCTTGCGGGCCGGCCGTAATCGAAGAGCTCGTTCATGGCGCCTCGCACGGTTCGTCCCGTATAAAGCACATCATCGACGAGCAGAATGTGCCGCCCGGCGACATCGAAAGGGATATGCGAACGCTTGAGGTTTGCCTTGAGCCCGGATTGGTCAAAATCATCGCGGTAGAACGAAATATCGATTTGACCGAGCGCATGCTGCAGACCCAAGTCCTTGTGCAAGCGCTCTGCGAGCCACACGCCACCCGTGTAGATGCCCACCATGGCTGTGTCAGAATGAATACCTCGCCGCAACTGCACGAGCAGTTCCTGGTAAAGTTTTTCGGCCTCAGGAAGCTGGATGCTCATTGAAATAGGCTTGCAAAATCACCTGCGCGGCGACGGGATGATTAAGATTCTTATCGCTCTTGCCGCTACGGCCTTGCTCACGCAACATCGCGCTTGCTTCGGCGGAGGACAGCCTTTCGTCGATAAAGATCACCGGTAAATGGAAGCGACCTTCAAGTTGGCGCCCGAACCGACGCGCACGACGGGTCATTTCTCGTTCTGTTCCGTCGATGGCCAAAGGCAGCCCCACTACCAGCAGAACGGGGCTCCACTCGCCCACGAGCGCCGCGATAGCGGCAAAACGCTGCTCATTGGCTTCGGCATCGATCGCCTCGAGCGGATGTGCGACGCCAAGCATGCTCTCGCCAATGGCAACCCCGACGAACCGTTCGCCGAAATCGAAGGCCATCACGCTCCCGCTCTTTTTTGAATGAGGCCAGGAAACCGGGGCCATGATTTGATGCTTGCGCGCCTCAGGCATGCCCTGCCTCATCCGAGAGGGTCGCGTAGGAGATCCCCAACATTTGCATTGCCGCCGCGAGGCGCGCTTCGGCGGGCATCTCGAACAAGACGTCTTCTCGGGCTTCCACACTTAACCACGCATTCTGTTTGATCTCATGCTCCAACTGACCCGCTGCCCACCCCGAGTAACCCAAGGTAACCAGGATCTGCTGAGGGCCGGCGCCCTTGCCGACTGCCTCCAAGATATCGCGCGAAGTGGTGAGTCCAATGTGATCGCGCACCGCCAAGGTCGAGGACCACTCCCCTTTGGGGCTATGCAGCACGAAACCCCGGTCGGTCTGCACCGGGCCGCCGAAATAGACAGGCGTGTCGAAAAGCTGTGACGGCTCCAATTCGAGTTCGAGCCGCTCGAAAAGGCTCTGGAGGCTCATGTCGATGGGCCGATTGACGACGATGCCTAAGGCACCCTGCTCGTTGTGCTCACAAATATAGGTAAGGGACCGGGCAAAATAAGGATCGGCCATGTTGGGCATGGCGATGAGGAAGTGATTGGTTAAATCAACGCTCGGCACGGTCCGCATTCTACCCGCTTGAGCGGTCGACCGCCTGCGGATTCGCCAATTTCCGGCCTTCTCCTACATTTCAAAGGCACACCGCCTTGCCGGAAGCGAATGCCCTCAGAGAAGCAATGCGTCCCGGCGCGCAGTACCTGCGGCGCCAGGATGGGGGTGTCAGACCAAGGTAGGCCGTTTGACGAAGGCGGCGATGTGTTCGAGCAGTTGGTCTTCCTGATACGGTTTGCCCAGGAAAACGTTCACCCCGATCTGCGCCGCATAGTTGCGGTGCTTCTCGGCGGTGCGGGAAGTGATCATGATGATCGGGATGTGTTTCAGCGCTTCGTCATGACGGACATTGCGCGTCAAATCGAAACCATCCATACGCGGCATTTCAATGTCGACGAGCATGACGTCGGGTCGCGCTTCCTGCAATTGTTCCATCGCATCGACACCGTCTTTGGCCGTGAGCACTTGATACCCCTCGCGCGCCAATAACCGGCCGGTAATTTTCCTAACGGTCAACGAATCGTCGACGATCATGATTGTGGGCGTAGTGAGCGCCGCCACTGGGGTTGCCATCGGCGTAGCAGCGCGCACGGCGCCCTGATCATGAGAGGCGAGAATGACCGGATTGATGATCAATACGATCTCGCCGGTACCCAGCACGGTCGCCCCTGTGATACCGACGATACGGGCGAGCAGCGGCCCCGTGTTCTTCACCACGATTTCCTGGTTGCCGATCACCTCGTCGATCTGCACTGCGGCGTGATTGGCGCCGCTACGTGCGAAGAGCACCGGTGTGATGCGCGCCGCTTCGGGTTGATGCACGGCATCGCCCAGCAAATAGGGCAGATAGCGGAATGCAAAACTCCGGTCTTGCCAACGCATTTCCCCGCTTTGCTGCGCGCGCTTCAATTCTTCGGCCTTCACGTGGCGAATCTGTTCGACCATCACCGAAGGCACCGCATAGATGGTACCGCCGGCGCGCACGAGCACAGCCTGTGTCACCGCGAGCGTCAGCGGCAAGAAAATAGTGAAGCGCGTGCCTTGCCCAGGGACAGAAGTCGTATCGACCCGTCCGCCCAAGGCGGTAATTTCGTTTTTGACAACGTCCATGCCGACGCCGCGGCCGGACAATTGCGTCACTTCACTGGCGGTCGAGAAGCCGGGGTGGAAAATAAACTCGGCAATTTCACTTTCGCCCAACTCAGCATCCGCGGCGATTAGCCCGAGACTGAGCGCCTTGGCGCGAATGCGGTCGTAGTCCAGGCCGGCGCCGTCATCCGACACGGCCAACATGACTTCATTGCCCTCTTGCCGCACTTCAACGGTGATTTCGCCGATTTCATTCTTGCCGCGCGCGCGCCGTACGTCTGCCGCTTCGATACCATGCGCCACGCAATTGCGCAGCATATGTTCAAAAGGCGCCGTAATGCGCTCGAGCACGGAACGATCCAATTCAGCCTGGCTACCGCGAATATCCAACACGGCCCGTTTACCGGAGTCTTTGGTCGCCTGTCGCACAACGCGATAGAGGCGTTCGGTGACGCTCGCGAAGGGCACCATGCGAATACGCATCAGATCGCCTTGCAAGTCGCGTGTCATGCGTGCCTGCGCCATGAGCGCTGCATCGGCCTCGTCAAGCGCTTTGAGCAAGTTATTGTGAACCGTAGAAACGTCGTTCACGCTTTCGGCCATCATCCGCGTCAATTCCTGGAAGCGGCTGAAACGGTCCATTTCCAGCGGATCGAACTCGACATGCTTTTCCTGGGCCAAGCTCATTTTCGACTGCATCTGCGATTCGGCTTGAATCTCGATTTCACGCAATTGCGTGCGCAGGCGGCTAACGTTCTCGGTCAGATCGTGTACGGAGAACTTGAGCGTGCGCATTTCGCCTTCGATACGGCTACGCGCAATACTGACCTCGCCCGCTTCATTAACTAAGCGGTCGATGGTATCGGCGCGCACGCGCAACATCGCTCGCTGTGCTGCAGCGACTTCCAATTCTTCGGGTGTGGCGGGAGCCGGCGGCTGCATCGGCGTCGGCGCGACCGCGACGGAGCTCACGGTTTCCGCGGGAATTTCTTCCGCAACGCTCGGCTCGAAGACCGGCGCATCTGCTACAACCGGCGCTTCAGGTACCAACGCATTCGGATCGAGCAGATGCTCATATAGCGAATTCAGGCGGTCGTACGCCATTTCCAAATCGTCAAACAAACTGCCCGGTAGATTCTTCAAGGCGAGCGCATTTTCGACGCGGGTTTCCATGGTGTGGGTCAATTCGCCCAACGCCATCGCGCCCGTCATCCGAGCCGAACCCTTCAATGTGTGCAAACTGCGCTGAAGCGAATGCCCTGCGGCCACATTGCCCGGGTTGTCGCGCCAATCGCGCAACCCTGCGCCGATGGCAGGCATCAGTTCTTGCGCTTCTTCCAGGAAGATTGGAAGAAGTTGCGGATCCAGGTCATCGTCAACGCGACCGCGACGACGCTCACGCTCAATCCGTTCCTCTTCCTCCGTCATGCGCTCAGAGAAAGGTTCAGCGCCCGACGAGGGGAAGCTAAGAACGTTTGCCGGCATTTCGTTCGCGGTGATATGACCGAAAGCGCTCGGCATCACTTCAGGCGCCGCAGCTTCTTCGGTTGGCAGCACTTCCATCATGCCGGAAAAGTCCAGCTCGACCGGCGCATCGGTTATTGGGGATTCCGACGCGTTCATTTGTACGAAATCGGGCAGGCTTTCCGGCGAAAGCACAGGCAATGCGTTCAAACGATCGACCAGCGTTTGAGCGGAAGGTGGCAAGCGGCGCGCTGCCACCTGCTCCACCATGTCATCCAGTTGCGCAAGCGCATCGGCGATTGCAGCCCGGCTTTCAGCCTCGATATTCTGATTGTCGATGCGATCGAGCAGATGCTCGAAGGCCTGTCCTACTTGTTCGATTGCATCAATGCGAACCGTACCTGCGATTCCGTTCAGCGTATGTGCGGCGCGCTTGAAGTCGTCGCTCGGCGCGGCCGGAGAATGGGTCATGCGCATTTGTGCGATTAACGCACGCGCTTCGTCGACGAAAATTCGGTAAAGGGATGCAGATAATTCCACATCGCCTACGGCCACTGTTTCGGACGATTCGACAGCGTTCGTGTCGCCGGTCGGGCTGAAATCCAAGGATTCGGCAGCCGATTCCTCAGATACGATGGAGGGTGCGCGAACCTCTGAGGTCGACTCAGCCGCCGCGACGGGCGGCGAGAGCTCCCCCAATGGTTCACCTGATTTCACTTTCTCGGCCGCTGCGACAACCGCGCTCTCATCGGGACTTGCTCCGCCCGCTTTTAATGTAATGACCGCTTGGTCGAAGAAACTGCGCGCATACTCGATCAGCGTAAGCAGATCGGGCGTCGCCGAACGTTCTTCTTCCAACCAACGATTCAGAACCTGCTCTACCGACCACGCCGCTTCGCCCAGACGTGTCAGACCAACCATGCGGCCACTGCCTTTGAGCGTATGGAAGCCGCGGCGAATAGTCCGCATCACATCGATGTTCTGCGTGTCGTCACGCGCGATCACCAGATGGTCGGCAATGGTCTGCAATACTTCGCCCGCTTCTTCGAGATAAACCGACAGAAGCTCAGCATCAACCGTTTCGTCGCTTGCCTTCAGTAACTTGGCAGCTTCCGCAGAATGCGCATGCACCGCTGTAGACGGCGCAATGTTTTGCATCACTTGCGAAATCTCGGCGTCGAAGGGTTTCACCGTCGACACTTCCATCAGTGCGAGCATTTCGCCAATGCGCTGAGCAAGCGAGGCATGAGAGACGAGGTTAGCGTCTTTTTGAATTGCAGTAAGGTTCGCGCGCAGGATATCTTTGAGCCGCCCATCTTCAGGCTGTTGACGCCACGCTTCGAACTGGCGCTCCAATTCCCGCTTCGCCGCGCCGATTTCGGTTTCGACCGTCGAGCCATGCGTCTGCGCTTCGATGGTTTCGCCGCCCATACCTTCTTGGGCGCCGATGGGTTTCATCGTGGCATCGAAGTCTGCTTTGCCGTGCTGAAGCGCTTCAACGTAGAAACCGAGCCCTGACAGCACACCGGCGACGCGTTCAAAATCTTCTGCGCTCGGTTTGTAGTCCGATTGACTAAAACGCTGAATTTCGACTGCGGTCTGCGCAAGAGCGGCGGCAGCACGATCTTCGTTCAACATCGTCAAAGCGCCCATCACCTGCCGCACGGGTTTGTCCAAGCCGACGAGTTCGCCACGCTGGTTTTCGTCGCGGAAGAAGGCGTCAAGCGCCTGTTCGATCGCGCGTAGCGAAGCTTGAATCTCCGAGACGACCTGGGACATGAGCAAACGCTCTTGCGCACGGCGCGACATTTCGTCCAGCAACGGGATCGGCACGACACTGGTCAGCGTGGTGCCGCTCATGCAACCTTGCAGGCGCTCGTTCATGATGCGCACCTGCTCGGCAAACTGTTCGCTTGGTTTATCCAGCGTGTCGAGCGCGTTCTCGATCAGCAGCAATGCTGTGGCAACTTCCATTGCCGCGGAATCGTCACAGCGTTCAGGATTTTCGTTGGCCCAATCTGCGACAGCGGATAGTTGTTCTGTCAGCGCGCGCAACTTTTCTTCGCCCAAGGCGACGGCATAACCGGCGATCTGTTCGGCCTGATCGCGGAAACTGCTGATGCTCGGACGATGGCCGGAGGCGACCTTGTTCCAAGTGGACTTGGCGGTGTTCACCAACTCGCGCAATGCGCGTTTGGCCGGCGGCGGCGCAGTGGCATCGCCTTTCACGGTCAAGCTGTCGGGAATGGTCGAAGCCAGTTGATAGACCTCGTGCACTTGACGCACGTGATCAGTGACCGGTTTTGCGCGAGCGACGGTGAAGAGCGCCTCGCGCATGAGCCGCTCGGCGACAGCCGTCGGCCCTTCGATAACCCGTTTAAGTTGTTGCTCGATGCGGTTGCAAAGCCGTTGAATCGCCGGCTGTGCAGGCACGGCGCGGCCGGCAAGCGCATCGAAGAAACCAAGTGCCACCCACCAAAAGGCGCGCTGCGCCGGATTGGTCTGCACCGCTTCGACTGCCGCAACGGCGACGCGCATGCCTTCGACGCCACTCCAGTCATGCCGTAACCACTTGAGCAAGCCTCGTTGATAACGAGCGCGCTGACGGCGAAGATACAAAGGCATCTGCTCCGGCGCTACAGTGACGGGCGGATGTTCGCGGCGCGGCGGACGGCGCGTGAGATCGGGATAATAAAGATCGATCGGATCCGGTGCGCGACCGCGCGCGATCACGACATCCGCATACAGGGGATAAAGTTTCAGCGGTTGATTCGGCCCGCCGGCCAGCAACTCTTCGAGATAGCCGCCAATTGCGGCGTATGCTTCCTGAATCGCTTTTTGGGCGTTGGAAAGCGGCGCTTCCTCGCTCCCCGCGAAGTCGCTCAGCAAGCCTTCCACTTCTTCGGACAAACGCGTCACGCCGTCGAGACCGACGATCTGCAACGCGCCATGCGCCTGGTGGAAATGCTTCTGCGCCGTCTTCAGCGAAGCTTTATCGTCGCTGTTGGCGAGATAGGTGCGCAAGGCCTCGCGCGAACGCTCCAAAGCCTGATCGATCTCGCCTTTCACCCAAGTCAGCGGACCTACATCGAAGTTGCTCGGCTTGCTCATCCCTGCGAACCTTATAAGCGTTTTATTGCGAACGGCTGTTTTCTCTCAACAGCCCGATCAATTGCGGCCGCCCACCAGCAACAAGGGCGGACCGCGACGATCCTGCTTAAATCTTGAAGTTGGCGACCGAACCTTTGAGTTCGGCTGCCAGCTTGGCGAGCTGACCGACCGATACGGCGGTTTGCTTCGTACCCTCGGTGGTTTGTTTCGTCACCGAAAGAATGTCCTGCATGGTCGTTGCCACCGTACCGGCCTCTTGCGCCTGGGCCTGCGCCGTCACGGAGATGTCTTCAATCAGTTGTGCAAGGCGGCGCGACACATCGCCGATCTCGCCGAGCGCCTGACCTGCGGCATCGGAAAGCTTTGCTCCATCAACCACACCCTGCGTGCTTTTCTCCATAGCGGAGACCGCATCCTGGGTATCGGTCTGAATGGTTTTCACAATCGCGCCGATCTGTTTCGTTGCCTCGCCCGAACGTTCCGCGAGGCGCTGCACCTCTTCCGCGACCACCGTAAAGCCACGACCCGCTTCACCCGCGGACGCCGCTTGAATCGCAGCATTCAGCGCCAACACGTTCGTCTGTTCCGTAATGTCGGTAATCAGTTCAACGATCTCGCCAATCTCCTGCGAGGATTCGCCCAGACGCTTAATCCGTTTCGCGGTCTCTTGAATCTGATCGCGAATGTCGTTCATACCGGCGATAGAGTTTTGCACTGCTTCTTGACCCTTTTGCGCAGCAGTCAAGGATTGGCGCGCAACGTTCACCGATTGCGAAGCCGACGCGGACACGTCGTTAATCGCGCGGGCCATACCCTGCACCGAGTCACCAGCCGTTTGAATCTCTTTCGACTGACGTTCTGCGGCTTGCAGCAGTCGAGTGGAGGTTTGCGCCGCGGATTCCGTCGCGCTCGTCACCTGCGCCGCCGCGGAGTTGATGCGGCCCACCAGCACGCGGAGCTCTTCAATCGTGTAGTTCACCGAGTCGGCGATCGCACCCGTGATGTCCTCTGTAACGGTCGCTTGCACGGTCAAGTCACCGTCCGCCAAGCTGCCCATCTCGTTCATCAGCCGCAAAATAGCTTCCTGGTTGGCCTTGTTCTGCGCTTCCGCTTCCTCGCGCAGACGTTCCGATTCTTCGCGCAGCTTCACCTGCTCGACACGGCGTCGTTCCGTTTCATCGCGATAAGCCTTGCCAAGCAAGATAATGGAAGCAATTACCAACAGGATACTGGCGCCGATCACCACGTTATAAAGCGTGCCGCCCAATTGCGCTTGATACTGTTCTTCCAGCCGCTTTGCGCTGCCTAATAGAGTGTCCGATTCGCTCACCACGCGACGGCCTGCGCGCTTGGCGTTCACGAGCGGTTGCAAGTTACCCATGATCGCGTCAACCGCGACGCTATATTCGGCAAAGGCGGCTTCCAAATCCTTTAATGCATCCAAGGCATCAGGATCGGTGGTTGCCGGCACGCCCATGCTCACGTTGCCGTTTTTCAAGTTGTTCAAAGTATTGCGGAAGGTGTCTTTGTCTTTACGCAGCAAGAACACCACTTCGGCACCGATTTCGTCCGATGCGAGCAGCGCGTTGGCGTTTTTCGCCATCCGCTGCGTCAACATCACGAGCTGGCTCGACATCTCCAGCTCAGCGCGCGCGCTGCCCTTGGCTTCCAATTTGATACCGGCAACGGCTTCGGCCTGATCGAGCAGCGAAGCGTTATTGCTATTGATCTTCCGTACTGCCTCACCCAGCGCCACCAAGTTGGCTTGCTGGTCCAACACGAGACTGATGTCCTTGTCGGTCTTCAACCAGACTGTTCCCAAGGTATCCAACTCGATACGCGCTTGGCCTCTGGTTGGAGGCACCTCGGCGCCGCCGATATCGCCGCCGGCGCTCAACGTTTGCTGGATGCCCGAGAATTGTTTACGAGCCTCCCGTAAGCGCTGGAAAGCAGGTGTCTGGCCTTGGAGTGCCTGCTGCACCTCGTTCGAGATCTGCTGCGATAAGGTACGCAACTGCCCGGCGGCCGAAACGTATGCCGTACCGTTGTTTGCGTTCTTCACGGATAGGTAACCCGAGAAACCGATCGCAATGACGAGTAGACCGATCAGGCCGGCGAAAATCCGCATTTGTTTGCGGAAGGACATTTCGCCGAGGATCGGCATCGGCGAGCGGGCAGCCTTGCCGATGACATCGGTGATTGTATGCGTCGGTTCGAGCGAAACGTCGCCACTTTCTCGCGACTTGCCGAATCCCAGATTCAACGCTGACCAATTGATTGCCATATGCCCCCCAACCTCTCTCTAACTCTCTCTTTGACTGATTGCGCCGGCTCTACTGGCCCGATTGCAAAAATTCAGGGTGATAGACCAAAGCCGCCATGCTTAACTCGCGCCACTCGCGTCCGTCACCGTCGCGATAGCGTGCGCTTTCCCATGCACGTCGTCTTTCCTTTTCGCTAGCCTGGAATTGCTGCAAATTGCGCAAGCCCAGCATCCGATTTACCAGCAGCGCGGCATTCATGCCGAACCGCTCGCCCACCAGTAAGAGGCGTGAATCCGGCGTGGCAGGCGTCAACTCGCCGCCTTGAAACGCCGCCAGATCAACCACGCTATATAAGTTGCCGCGAATATTGGCCAAGCCGCGGTACCAGGACCGCGCGCGCGGCACTCCGGCCACTTTAGGCAACGGAATCACTTCCCCGGCTTCGTCCAGCTTAATCAACCAATGTTCAGTACCCACTTGCACACCCAAACGCGTCGACGGCACTTCGGAGGCCGCCTGAGCCTCGTTCAGTCGGCGTACCAGTCCCTGCTGGAATTCGCGCAGACTCGTGCGTCGGGCCATGTTCTGTCTCAGGCAGCGTTGTGCAAGCCGGCGATTTTCGCCAGCAGGGTCGACGAGTCGACGGGTTTAACGAGATAGTCGAGGGCGCCTTGGCGCATGCCCCAAATCTTGTCGGTTTCTGCGTTCTTACTCGTGCACATGATCACCGGGATATGTTTCGTCGCATCGTCGCGCGTAATCGTGCGCGTCGCTTGATAACCGTTGAGGCCGGGCATCACGACATCCATCAGAATAAGATCGGGCATTTCGCTTTTGGCTTTAACGATGGCTTCCTCGCCGCTTTCGGCAGTGACGACTTGATAGCCCTGCTTCGCCAGCATTTCCAACAGGAACTGACGGTCCGTGGGCGAATCGTCGACAACTAAAATTTTATGTACCGGCACTGTTTTCCCCTGATTCTCAGTACGACTTAAACGCGAGCCGGCGCGTGCGTGCCGACTGTCTTC
Organism: Burkholderiales bacterium; assembly: GCA_035273665.1. GTDB lineage: Bacteria > Pseudomonadota > Gammaproteobacteria > Burkholderiales > SG8-39 > DATEEW01. Next base: position 123,758 of record DATEOW010000006.1, read on the forward strand.
AATAAACTGTCTTTAGTAAAAGGTTTGGTCAGATATTCATCCGAACCCACCATCCTGCCCCGTGCGCGATCGAACAACCCGTCTTTCGACGAGAGCATGATCACGGGCGTGGCCGAAAAACGCGCATTCTTCTTGATCAGCGCGCAAGTCTGATAACCATCGAGCCGCGGCATCATGATGTCGCAGAAAATCAGATCGGGCTGGTGGTCGGTGATTTTCGACAATGCATCGAAACCATCTTCTGCCAGGATCACCTGGCAACCCGCCTGAGCAAGAAAGATCTCGGCGCTGCGACGAATCGTATTGCTATCGTCGATCACCATCACTTTTACGCCCGCAAGACTTGCAGATTCGCTCACTGCTTCATTCCTCCAGCTGTCCGAAAAGGCATAACCGCAATGGGCCCGCCCGACAGTACCGCGCAATCTAAACATGATCTAAATAGCTGGGCTATTCATTAATCAACGCTTCGGACAACTATTTAACGCAGTTTCTGAGGTGCGGAATTTGTCCTTTTGACATTTGCGCGAGCGAAAAAGGGCTGCCTGATCGCGTTATTGCGCTGCGATCTGGATCGAAGAAACTGTAGGAAAGAGGGCCCGCCGGATCGGCGGCTACAGCGGGAAGATCAAATTTCAACCATCTCGAAATCGTCTTTGCGGGCACCGCATTCGGGGCAGGTCCAATTGACTGGAACGTCCTCCCACCGGGTCCCGGGGGCAATACCCTCTTCAGGGCAACCGGCGGCTTCGTCGTAAATCCAGCCGCAAATCAAACACATCCAAGTTTTATAGGTTTCTGGCGCAGTCATCAGCTTGAGGTAAAGGCTTTCCGATAAAATCGAGCCCATCTTACCGTGCGGTAGCAGCTCTGTCTCCGCCGCGCGCCCCAATCTCCGGTTCTTGCCTATGTCCGCCTTGCCTCCCATCGTCCTTTCTTTTGCCGCGACCGATCCGACCGGTGGCGCCGGCATTCAAGCCGACTTGCTGACGCTGTCATCGATGGGTTGCCATGCTTTATCGGTGATCACCGCCATCACAGTGCAGGACACCGCTGGTGTTGAAGACGTTTTTCCGCTCGATCCGGATTGGGTGGGAGAACAAGCGCGGCTGATTCTGGAAGATATGCCCGTGCTGGTCTTTAAGATCGGCCTAATCGGCAGCGTCGAGAACGTCGCCGTCATTGCGGAAATTCTCGCCGACTATCCCGATGTCCCCGTCATACTCGACCCGGTATTGTCCTCAGGGCGCGGCGACGAACTGTCCGACGACAGCATTATTGAAGCGATTCGCGATTTGCTCATTCCACAAGCGACGATCGTGACCCCCAACAGCACGGAGGCCCGCCGTTTGGCCGTCGAGGATGCGGATGAGGAAGACGCGCCGGAATTACCGATGTGCGCGCAGCGATTAATCGATATGGGCGCCGGATATGTGCTCATTACCGGTACACATGAGAACACGCCGAAGGTCATCAACACTTTATACGGCCCGGAGGGTGTGATTCGGGCCGATAGCTGGGAGCGTTTGCCCGGCAGCTATCACGGTTCCGGCTGCACGCTCGCTTCGGCGATTGCCGCCACACTTGCCAACGGTCTCGATGTCGCGGAAGCGGTGCGAGAAGCACAGGAATACACCTGGCAAACGCTCTCCGCAGCCTTTAAACCGGGAATGGGCCAGGCGATTCCAGATCGCTTCTTTTGGGCGCGGGAGGAAGCCAGCAACGAAGAGAACGAGGCGGACGCGTGAAGACCTTACCCCGCGGACTCTATGCCATCACGCCTGACGAAGCGGACACGAATAGGCTGCTCTCTATCGTGACGGCGGCTTTGAAAGGCGGTGCGGCCATTCTTCAATACCGCAATAAGGCCGCGAGCGCAGAGTTGAAGTTGGCACAGGCTTCCGCGCTGCTCCCTATCTGTCGGGCGTTTGCTGTGCCGCTCATCCTGAACGACGACCTGGCCCTGGCGCTCGAATTGGATGCGGACGGCGTGCATCTAGGCGGCGACGATGGTGACCTTGCCGCTGCGCGAGGACGCTTGGGCCCGAACAAGTTCTTAGGCAGCTCCTGCTATGGCAGTATCGATCGCGCAATAACGGCCAAGGCTGCCGGCGCCGATCACATTGCGTTCGGCACGATGTTCCCCTCCTCGACTAAGCCGCTGGCAAAACAAGCGCCTTTAGAATTGTTCATGCAGGCCCGCGAGCGGGTCGGCCTTCCCGCCGTCGGGATCGGCGGCGTCACGCTCGATAATGCGCCGCGGCTGGTTGCAGCCGGCGCGCATGCCGTCGCCGTTATCACGGCGCTTTTCGCGGCGCCTGACATTACTCAGCGGGCGGAAGAATTCAACGCACTCTTTATATGACTTCACGGAACGAAACGCTCTTTGAGCGCGCACAACGAAGCATACCGGGCGGAGTGAACTCCCCGGTCCGGGCTTTTCGCGCTGTGGGCGGCACGCCGCGATTCTTCGCCCGTGGGGCCGGGGCTTATTTCTGGGACGCTGATGGCAAGCGCTACCTGGATTACGTCGGTTCCTGGGGGCCGCTGATTCTTGGTCATGCCGATCCGGATGTCATTGCAGCAGTACAGGAGAAAGCAGCGTCCGGACTTTCTTTTGGTGCGCCGACTGAGCTCGAAATAGAGATGGCTGAACTGCTCTGTAGCAGCGTGCCCAACATGGAGATGGTTCGTTTGGTCAGCTCTGGCACTGAAGCCACCATGAGCGCGCTGAGACTGGCACGCGGTTATACCGGCCGGTCGCGCATCATCAAGTTCGAGGGGTGTTATCACGGCCACGGCGATGCTCTGCTCGTCAAAGCGGGCTCCGGCTTATTGACGCTTGGCCAACCGACCTCGGCGGGTGTACCGCCGGAAGTCGCCGCGGCAACGATGGTGCTGTCCTATAACGACTGCGAACAACTCGAAACGGCATTCAAGGAATACGGCGACCAGATCGCCGCCGTGATCGTCGAGCCGGTCGCAGGCAATATGAATCTCGTGCCTGCCGCGCCGGAGTTTCTAATGACGATGCGCGGGCTGTGCAGCCAATATGGTGCCGTGATGATCTTCGACGAGGTGATGTGCGGATTTCGCGTGCATCCGCGCGGCGCTCAAGGCCTCTACGGAGTCGATGCCGATCTTGTTACGCTCGGAAAAGTAATCGGCGGAGGGATGCCGGTCGGAGCGTTTGGCGGTCGCAAGTCCATCATGCAATCCATTGCGCCACTGGGACCCGTTTACCAAGCGGGCACCTTATCGGGCAATCCGGTCGCGGTTGTCGCCGGACTGCGGACACTCGATAAAGTGTTAGCGCCGGGCTTCCATGAAAAACTAAGTGCGATGACGGCCAAACTTGCCGAGGGCTTGCAGCTCGCGGCCAAGGCGGCGAGTGCCTCTTTTTCCGCCAGATCGGTCGGCAGTATGTTCGGCATTTACTTCCTCGACACACCACCCGACTCCTATGCCCAAGTGATGCGCAGTGACAAGGAGCGCTTCAATCGCTTTTTTCACGCCATGTTGGATTGCGGCGTGTATTTCGCCCCCTCCGCGTATGAGGCCGGATTTGTTTCCGCCGCGCATAGCGAAGCCGATCTGCAGATTACTTTCGCTGCGGCCGCACAGGTCTTTGCACAAACCGCCTAACGTTTCACGGAATCGCGAATCTCTCGAAGCAGCAAAACGTCTTCAGGCGTTGCCGCTGGGGTCGCCGGCGCTTCGCGTTTGAGCTTATTGATCCATTTCACCATCAAGAAAATGATGAAGGCGAGGATGATGAAATTCAGCGCGATGGTGATGAAGTTACCGTATGCGAATACGGGTATGCCCGCCTTTTTCAGTTCTACGAGCGTCATCGGCACGCCCGGAGGAACATCCTTGAGCGGAACGAAGTAATTCGAGAAATCCAGACCACCGACCGCACGTCCCACTAGCGGCATGATCAAATCATTCACCACCGAATCGACAATCTTGCCGAAAGCGGCGCCAATGATCACGCCAACGGCCAGATCCATCACGTTGCCTTTGAGAGCGAATTCGCGAAACTCTTTCAACATTCCAGCCTCCCTTTATTTTTATAACAGGAACAGCGTCGCCAAGCCCAAAAAGATAAAGAATCCGCCGGAATCGGTGCAGGCCGTAATGAGTACCGAAGAGCCTACCGCCGGGTCGCGACCGATCTTGACCATCGTGATGGGAATGAGCACGCCCATGGCTGCCGCAAGCAGAAGATTGAGCGTCATTGCCGCCGTCATCACCACGCCAAGCTTGATACTACCGTAGAGCATATAGGCGGCGATGCCGAGGATGCCTCCCCAAATCAAGCCATTCAGTAACGCGACGCAGGCTTCCTTTGAAAGCAGCTTTCGCGCTTGCTCCGGCGTCACTTGTCCTAGTGCGAAAGCGCGCACGATCATTGTGATGGTCTGATTGCCCGAGTTGCCCCCTATACCCGCAACGATTGGCATGAGGGCGGCCAGCGCAACCAGCTTCTCGATGGAGCCCTCGAACACGCCGATGACACGTGATGCGATGAAAGCCGTGATCAAATTGATTGCCAGCCAAGACCAACGGTTCTTGACCGACTCCCACACTGACGCGAACACATCTTCGCTTTCCCGCAGACCACCAATTCCCAGTAGCTCGCTTTCGCTCTTTTCGCGGATGTAATCCATGACCGTATCCACGGTCACTCGACCCATGAGTCGACCTTCTTCGTCCACTACCGGCGCAGAGACCAAGTCGTAGCGTTCGAATGCGCCCGCGGCATCTTGCGCACCATCGTCGGGATAGAGCGTCACGAAATCTTCTCGCAACATGACGGCGCCGACATGGGCTTCGAGATCTGAGACGATCAATTTGCTGAAAGGCAGTACGCCAACGAGTTTTTCGACACGATCGACAACGAAGATTTGATCGGTGTGATCGGGTAGCTCGTCGTACCGTCGCAGATAGCGGGTGACGACCTCGAGTGTCACGTCTTCGCGAACGCTGACCACTTCGAAATCCATGAGCGCGCCCACAGAGTCATCGGGATAGGACATGGCGGCGCGCAGCTTCTCCCGCTCTTCAATAGGCAAAGAGCGAAAGACGTCTTCCATGACGTCCTCGGGAAGGTCCGGCGCGAGATCGGCGAGTTCGTCCGCATCGAGCTGCTCAGCGGCCGCAACCAACTCATCCACATCCATGCTTTTGATCAGCGATTCGCGTACAGGCTCGCTGACTTCCAGCAGAATCTCCCCGTCCCGCTCTGCCTTGACGAGTTCCCACACCATCAAGCGCTCTTCACGGGGCAGCGCCTCTAAGATGTAGGCGACGTCCGCAGCGTGCATGTCGTCGAGCTTGCCGCGCAGTTCCGCTAGATGCTGCTTATGAACGAGTGTTTCGACGAGATTGTGGCGCGGCCCTTCCTGCCTCTCGACGAGGCTTTCGACCAAATGGTGGCGGCGCAGCAGCTCCCGGACTTGCGCCAAGTCCTGCTGGAGGCCTTCCACTTCTTTGTGTTCAGGACTTTGAGACATGATATGCACGGCATGTACTACGCGCTCGGGTGGCGATTGTAGCCCCCGCTTATCAATTGCGCGTGTCATTGAACGTCACGCGCATCGAAATCGCCGCGCTCAGGGCACCTGAGCGTGATTCATCCGCGCAAGAATCCGCTCGCTATATCGGCCGAGATAAGCCGACCCCGGGTTGCGGTGATAAAACTGCGGCCGAGGAAGCATGGCAGCCAAGCGCGCCGCTTGCCACGCATTGAGTTGACTCGCACTGACGCCGTAGTAATGCCTCGCGGCAGCCTCCGCACCGAAGATACCGTTACCCCACTCCGCGACATTCATATAAATCTCCAGGATGCGGCGCTTGCTCAGCGTGGATTCCAGCATCAGGGTAATGATTGCTTCTTCCGCCTTGCGCACGTAGCTTCGCTCTCCGGACAGGAAGAGATTCTTCGCCAGTTGCTGCGTAATCGTGGAGCCCCCCGCGACGGCTTTACCTTTCTTTTCGTTCTTTTCTAGGGCGCGTTGGATTCCATCCCAGTCAAACCCTTCGTGGTCGATGAACTTATCGTCCTCGGCCGCGATGACCGCACGTTTCAGATTCGGCGATATTTTGGCGTATTCCGTCCATCGATAAGCGAGCCGCGCCTTGGGATTCTTGACCTGCATGGCATGGAGCCGCGCCTCCATAAAGCGGGTGGAACCGACTGGATATTTGGACCAATACAGAATGTGACCGTAAAACCACAGTTGCACGATCACGAACGCTAGCGCGATTGCACCCAGCGTATAGCGCAAGATCTTCCAGGCGCGTTTCATTTTAGAAAGAGGCGCGCATTTGCTCGAAGACCGGCGCTGTATCCGGTCGGACGCCCCGCCAAATGAAGAATGATTCGGCCGCTTGCTCGATTAACATGCCCAAACCGTCGCTGCTCCGAGCCGCGCCGTGGGCTCTCCCAAAAGCGAGGAACGGGGTTTCCTCTGCGCCGTAGACCATGTCGTAAACGAAACTACCGGCGAGCGCTTCCGGAGGAAGCGGCGGCAAGGCATCCTGAAGACTTGCCGAAGTGGCATTCACAATCAAATCGAACTGTGCGCCCGCAAGTTCTGCATAAGTGCAAGCGCGGATGCCGAAGCGCTCGGCGAGGGCTTGCGCCTTGCTCAAGGTGCGATTGGCAATATAAAAACTGGCCGGCCCTTCGGCCAGCAATGGTTGGATAACGCCGCGAGCCGCGCCGCCCGCACCCATGAGCAAGATCCGCTTTTGCTTCAGGGGGAAAGACTGATTGATGGTGATATCGCGCACCAAACCCGCGCCGTCCGTATTGTCTGCGACGATTCGTCCCTCGCGAAAACTCAAGGTGTTCGCCGCACCGGCGGCGGATGCCCGTGCCGAATGCTCGTGCGCAAGTTCGAACGCTTCTTCCTTGAACGGCACGGTGACGTTCGCGCCACAACCGCCATCGCTAAAAAAGGCGCTCAAGGTCCCGGCGAAATCTTCCAGAGGAGCGAGGAGCCGGTCATAGCGCAGATCTTGATGCGTCTGCCGAGCAAAGGCGGCATGAATCTGCGGCGACCTGCTGTGTGCAATAGGATGGCCGATTACGGCGTAACGGTCTGACATGGGACGAATATACCGCGATCAGGGGCAAACGAATCATCGTGCATATGCCGCTTCGGGCAAAGCGTCTCAAAGACACTTACGCTAGCGATCTTTCAAGGTCATGGACGTTTCGTCCTTTCTCGCACGGCGACTGCCGCCCGCCATACTTGACCTAATAGCGGATCAATCGCTAAACAACTTGTCACCTGGCGCAAAAGTCCAGGTGCGTACGATGACGAGCTCATCGTATTCCCGCCGGATATCGGCAGGAAACGCGGCAAAGGGTGAGGCAAGCGCAACGATTTTTTGCGCGGCGGCATCCAGGACCTTATGGCCGGAACTGCGGTCAATCTGCATGCTGCTCACCGTGCCGTCGCCCTTGATGATGACGGTCAAGCGCAGGCTACCGTAGATTCGTCCGCGCGCACTGTCCGGATAGTTCTGCGTGCCCACGCGTTCGATTTTCTGCCGCCACTGCTCCACATACATCGCATAACGCGCCTCTTCTGCGTTGGTACCAATGTGCTTACGACGCGGCTTCTTGTTGTATTCCTCGATACGGCGGTTGACCTCCGCTTCGAGCGGAATGTTGAGCAACGCGGCATCTCTCAGATCGGTGCCGGAGAGATGCGGCGCTTCAGCCTCGGTCGTTTCGTTCGGCTTGTTCGGCTGAGTGTGTACGCGCTTGGACGCACGTGCCGCGGTCTGAAGTTGACGTTGTTGTGCCTCGAGTTCCTGCACGCGCTTTTGCATCCGCTGAACATCGTCACCTTGATCGGTTTGCTTCGAAACAGGCAGCGGCGTTTTTGCCCGGCGGTCGTCATCCACGTTTCCGCCGCCTTCCAGATTGGCTTGAGCGATAACGTCCGATTTGACCGGTTTCTTGCGAGACTTGCTGTTGACCAACACCACTTCCAGCGCTTGCGGGGCAGCACTCGCCTTGGACGTGTCTGGGAAGGCGAAATGAAGGGTCAGCAAAAAGCCGTGGGCGATTACCGACACCAGCAGGGCAATGCTGAGCCCCCGGGAAAGGCCTGTGCCCGGTGAAGCTGCGGTATCGGAATAGCGGTTCGGTAAGGTATATGCGGCCAATTAGCTTTTCATTCCGGCGGCCCGGCCTCCGCAGGAGGCAGCGCTTTCTTATAGAGGCAGCGTATTTGACTGTCAATCAAATCGACCCCTTCGATCTGCACTTCGACCATGGTCCCGGGCGCTAATTCCGGCAACGAAGGCAAGCGCAGGTACAAAGGCATATTGTTGAAGCGAAGCAATTTGTCGCGCACCACTTCCGCCGTCGCCTCTTGAATGCCTTCCTGTTCGATCCAACGCAAACACCAATAGTGCTCCATCTGCCGCTGAAATTCGTCATAGGCGGCATAGGTCAGTTCGAAATCGCGCATGGCGGCTAAAAGCGCTTCGGATTTATTCGACGCGAAGGGGGGCGTCTCGTTCCGCAATGCGGCGATGAGCTGCCATTGATTGATGAGATCGATATATCGCCGTAGCGGCGAGCTCGACCAGGCGTAATGGCTGACACCCAGGCCTTGATGCCCCGAGGCGATCGTCGTCATGCGCACCTTACCATCGCTCTGCGCCCGATAAATCGCGGCGATCCCTGCTTCATCCAATAGCTGTCCCCAGCTGCTGTTGACCAGAATCATCAGTTCCGCAACTAATTTATCCAGGGGCGCGCCGCGTTTCCGCGGCAGGATCTGCACTCGGTCGTTTTCGACATAAAAATTGAATTCGAGTCGATCGACACTATTACTCGCCTTGCCGCGCGCCCCCTCCAATGCAAGCGCAAAGCGGTAGAGCGTATGCAATTGCGCCGCGTAGGGAATCGATGGATCGACTTTCTCCAGGAGAAAGTCTTCGTTCAACTGTTCGACCTGGTGATGGCGTAGGTTTGCAGCCACCGGCACGCGTTCGATACGCGTTTCGATCGAGATAATGTCGAAGTTGTGGGGATTGATGTCCGCATAAAGCGACAAAGCCGGCGGTGCGCTTCCTTCGTTGAGACTGAAACGCGCCACAAACTCGTCTGGGAGCATGGTAATTTTGCGGCCCGGCATATACGCGGTGGAAAGGCGGTTACGCGCGATCGTATCGAGCGCCGATCCGGGCGCGAATCCCAAAGCCGGGGCCGCGATATGCACGCCCACTCGCAGAGTGCCGTCGGGCAACTTGGTGAGGGACATTGCATCGTCGATTTCGGTCGTGGTCGCGTCGTCGAGGCTGAAGGCTTCAACCTCCGCGATGGGGAGATTCTCGATTAATTGGGGCAGCTCGATACTCGGAAATTCGACGCCCTTTGGAAATTGGTCAAAGAGGAAACGATTGAAATGAAAATCGTGACTCGACGAAAGGTGTCCGCAGGCATGCACCAGTTTCGGCGCGGACAGCCCGGTTGCCAGACAAGCCTGTTCCAATGCTTTGGTCTCAAGGCGATTGCGATCGGGTTTGTACAGCAGCTCGCGCAACAGCGGTTGAAGCGCTTCGGGCATTTCGAAAGCTTGCAGCTGTTTCGCCCATTTCTCCATCTGTTCTGCTTGCGCGCGCTTGCGTTCGAGTCCGGCGAGCGCTGCCTTGAGCGTATCCGCCGGCGCGGCACGAAAACGCCCTTTGCCTTTGCGGTGAAAATACATCGGCGCCGAATGCAGCTTGAGCAGAATGCTTGCCGCCTCGAGCGCATCCGGTGAATGGCCGCAATAATCTTGAGCCAGTTCGTGAAATGCGAATTCCTGCTCACCGCAGCATTCCCATAAAAAATCGGTATCGATCTCTTGAGATTGTGCTTCCGCGCGCGCCATGAATTCGGTCAACCCGCCATGCTCGAAACGCAATAGCACATGCGCGGCTTTGATCTTGCTGCGTTTGCCGTGCGGCGCCTCGACCTGCAGTGCGCTATCCGTTTCGCTCAGCACAGTGCCGACTTTATAGTCGCCGTTTTCTTCGTATAGGACGTTCATGGAATATTGGCTTAAGGGACTGCCGCCCCTTAAAAAATCCTCTAGGCGGCGGACGCCGGCACAGACATAAAGCGCGAAGGCCGAATTATAGAGTGCCGCGCAGGCCGGCGAACTGAAGAATGCGAGGAATATGGGCCGGGAAGCTTTGCAAGCTGTGATCGCCGCCTGACACCACGATTTGTTCGGCCCCGGCGTATTTACTTACCGCCAGCCGATAGTCCAGCACTTCGTCACCCGTTTCGACAATGAGTAGAAAACGCTGAGGTTCGGTAACGCGCACATCTAGCGCGCGCCATTGTTCGATATGTTCATGCTTCAACTCGTAGGCCTCACCCGTGAACATATTTTTCTGTGGGCCGAGATAACGCTCAAGGCGTTGTTGCGGATGGACAGCCGGATTGATGAGCACCGCTTTGAGTCCGTGTTTTTGTGCAAGATAAGTGGAATAAAAGCCGCCGAGGGAGCTGCCCACCAAGGTGATGTCGGTCTCTTCCGTTTTTCCCGCCTTTGCTGTCTTGATTTCCTCTTCGACCACAATGATGGCGTCGTTCGGCACATACGGCAGTTTTGGGCAGCGGTATAAATGGCCCAACCCGCGCTCCACCATCGCCTCTCGCATCAACTGCGCCTTGTGGGATGCCGGATCACTATTGAACCCGTGCAGATATATCAGCATGCGGGCACGGTGCGGTCACGCGCCCAATCGCGCAAGGCCGTCACCCGCTCGGCCATGATGACGGACAAGGGCTTGGTACGATGAAGCTCTGCGACAATTAACAGCGTGTCGATCGGCTTGTTTTGGGCGTGACTTTCGTACTTCGCCGCAACAATCGCCTGTTCGATCTCTGCGCCCGAAAAACCCTCGCTCGCGCCGATCAGCGCATCAAGATCGAAAGATTGTGGGTCTAATTTGCGCCGGCGCAAGTGGATGAGAAACACTTCTTTACGCGTCTCGGCATCCGGCAGATCGACAAAAAATATCTCGTCGAAGCGGCCTTTGCGCAGAAGCTCCGGCGGGAGCGCGCTGACATCGTTGGCGGTTGCCGCCAGAAATACGCGTGTTTCACGCTCGGCCATCCATGTCAGTAGCGTGCCGAGCACGCGACGCGACAAACCATCATCGCTCGAATCCGCCGCCAAGCCCTTCTCGATTTCGTCGATCCACAATACGCAAGGCGCCATCGCTTCAGCCGTCTTGAAAGCTTGGCGCAGATTGCGCTCGGTTTCGCCGTGATACTTGTTATACAGCGCGGCGAAATCCAAGCGCAACAAGGGCACGCCCCATGCGCCCGCGGTCGCTTTGGCGGCAAGGCTTTTTCCCCCGCCTTGAACCCCTAACATCAACACGCCCTTGGGCACATCGAGACCGGATTTATTTTCAACGTCCAGAAAGGGCGCACGGCGCAATTCCAACCAACGCTTTAAACGTCCAAGCCCAGCGACATCATGCAAACGCGCGCTGTCCGGCTCCAGACTTAGAACCCCATCGCCGAGCATTTCGAGCTTGAGTCGACCGATACGCGCGACGTCGGTGGGACTAATCACCCCATCATCGTGCAAGGATTGACGGATAAGCCGCCGCGCGTCTTCCAAAGGCAGACCGACCAAGTATCGCAACAAAGATTCGAGCGTTTCAGGTTGCCCGCGCGCGGGCTCGCCTTGTTGTTTCTGCCACATCTCGGCTTCTTCTCTCAGAAGCTGCCGCAGGCCGGACAGGTCCGGCACGGCCAACTGAAATCGAGCAGCGAAGCGCGTCACCTCGCTAGGCAAGCTCAACTCGTGGCTGACAAAGACAAGCGTGCGCGCCGTACGCCCATAGCCTTGCGCAATTTCTTTGATGAGGCGGATATTGATCGGATCCTCTAAATACTTATGAGCATCGAACAGCGTGTAGATCCCGTTCTGCTGGGTCGCCTCGATATGGCGTAGCGCATCGCGCAGTTCGTTTGTTTGAGACATGCGTTGCCCTAAACCGACGCGGCGCATGCCCTCAACGACGCTCCAACCGAACAATGCCCATGCCTCGAGATTGGCAATGCGTTCGAGCAAGGCGAAGACGCGCGTCTCTTCGTGTGTTTCGATGACGACAAGCGGAAAACGCGACTTGAGAATGACAGTGAGATCGCGTTGATCGTTCATGCTAGCCCTTCAACCGCGAAAGCAACTTATCGTGGATGCCGCCGAAACCGCCGTTGCTCATGATGAGAACTTGATCGCCCGCTTTCGCTTCACCCGCGATCGCTTCCACGAGTTGGCCGAGATCTTCGACACAACTGAGCTTCGCGCCTAAGGGTGCCAACGCCTCGGCGACATTCCACCCGAGGTTGTGGGTGTAGCAGAAGACGCGGTCCGCATCGCGCAGACTTTCCGGAAGGGCCGCTTTCATGACGCCTTGTTTCATGGTGTTCGAGCGCGGCTCGAGGACGGCAATAATTCGATTCTTGCCGCCATGCTGCCGCAAACCGGCGATGGTCATTTCAATGGCGGTCGGATGGTGCGCGAAGTCGTCGTAGACCATTACGCCGCCGATGTCGCCACGCAGCTCCATGCGCCGCTTCACATTTTTGAAGCGCTCAAGCGCCGCAATGGACGTCGATACTTCCACGCCCGCGTGCCGCGCAGCCGCAATACTGGCCAGCGCATTTTGCCGGTTGTGCTCACCTTGGAGCTCCCAGCGTAGATCGCCCAGCACGGTGCCGCCGAGACAAACCTCGAAACTGTTTCCCTCGATCGCGCCGACGGACCACCCGGTGCGGTCACCAAATCGTTCGAGTTCAGACCAGCAGCCGCGCTCTAAGACGCGATCGAGCGATTCCTGTGAGTTCGCAATGATGCGGCCCGATGCGGGGATGGTACGGACCAAGTGATGAAATTGCGTTTCGATCGCGCCCAGATCCGGAAAAATATCGGCGTGATCGAACTCCAAGTTATTCAATATCGCGGTGCGAGGGCGGTAGTGAACGAACTTGGACCGCTTATCGAAAAAAGCAGAATCGTATTCGTCCGCTTCCAATACGAAAAAAGCTCCGCTGCTATGCCGAGCGGATATGTCGAAGTTTTGCGGCACGCCGCCAATGAGAAATCCGGGCTTGAGTCCGGCGTATTCGAGAATCCACGCCAGCATCGAGGACGTGGTGGTCTTCCCATGCGTGCCTGCGACACCGAGAACCCATTTGCCGAACAGCACTTCATCGGCGAGCCATTGCGGACCGGAAACGTACCGATCGCCACGCTCGAGCACGGCCTCCATTAAGGGATTGCCGCGCGATACCACATTGCCTACGACCCAAAGATCCGGGTTCAGCGCAATTTGGTCGGCGGAAAAACCACCGTGGATCTCGATGCCCAGGCGTTCCAGTTGCGTGCTCATGGGCGGGTAGACATTGGTGTCGCAGCCCGTCACACGATGACCCGCCGCCTGAGCGAGCGCGGCGATACCGCCCATGAAAGTGCCGCAAATACCGAGTATGTGGATATGCATGGGGCCGGATTCTACAGTCCCGGGACTGGTATCATCCTCGACAGGTTCACATCGCCGTCGCAGAAGCGCACTCCCGCATGCCAAGGGAAAACAAATTGAAGCAAGTGCAAATGCGGACACGAATTGCCGCAGCGGCCGCCCGCCTGATGGCCGAAGACGGAATCGACGATTTCGCACTCGCCAAACGCAAAGCCGCTCGGCAACTAGGCGCTCCGGATTCGCATTCGCTCCCGACCAACGAAGAAATCGAAAACGAGTTGGTCGCATATCAAGCCTTATATCAAGGCGATGAGCAACGCGATCGCATTCAAAATTTGCGTGAGATCGCGCTGGATGCGATGACGGAGTTAGATCAATTCAACCCTTATGTGGCCGGACCCGTGCTGAAGGGCACGGCTGGACGATATGCGGACATTGACCTCCAGCTTTTCACGGATGACCTCAAAGCCGTGGAGTTTTACTTCCTCAACCGCGATCTCCCCTACGAGGTGAGCGACGAGCGGCACTACAGCGGCGACGAAATGCGCCCCGCGCAAATTCTTCATGTCGAATGGCGGGGCGTCGCCTTAAATCTGGCGATCTACCGGGCAAACGACGAGCGTCGAGCACTCAAAGGCACTCCCGGTGGACGCAATATCGAACGCGCTAACGTGACCGCACTGCGCGCAATGCTCAATCCCTCAACGGCGGAATAGATGTCGACCCGCTGGCCCTTCTTCGCCACGATGGCGGTGGCCATCATGGCCATCGCTGCCGGGTTTTACGCCGGCCTTTCGCGCATCTCGCCGCCAACGCCTGCATCACAAAGCGCGCTCGACGGCGCCGTTTTTAAAGATCTCCAGGGCAAAGATCGGCGTGTAGCCGACTGGCCACAGAAATTGCGCATCCTTAATTTTTGGGCGACTTGGTGTGCCCCCTGCGTCGCGGAGATGCCGCTTTTAGATGAATTTGGGCGCGAGAATGCGCCGATCGGCGTTCAAGTGCTGGGAATAGGCATCGATAATCGTCAAAATATACTTAAGTTCCGCGAAAAACTAAACATCCAGTTCCCCTTGCTCGTGGCCGACCCAAGCACCCTGGATCTGCTCCGCGCGCTAGGGAACACCGCCGGCGCCTTACCATTCTCAGTGTATGTCGATCAAAACGGCGCCATCGTAGGGCAACATCTTGGGCCGCTCGATCGAGAAAAACTACGGCTGGCGCTCATCAAAATGCAAAAAGGCAGTTCGGAGTAATTCGCCGAATTTACGGCCATTAGTTGGACATCTGCATCGAATTTCGGCAAACTCGCCGCCATGCCGAAAACCCCTCAGCCTGCGAGTGCGGCGAAGTCCACCCGGACGATCCTCGTCCTGCATGGCCCAAATCTAAATCTGTTGGGCACGCGCGAGCCGGAGATTTACGGGACGGAGACGCTCGAACAAATAAATAAGCGCTTAAAAGCGGCGGCCGCTGTAGGGGGCGTCGCCTTTCAGGCTTTCCAAAGTAATCATGAAGGCGAGTTGATCGAACAGGTCCATGCAGCGAAAAAGCTTCAAAATGCATTCATCATCGTCAATCCTGGTGGCTTTACACACACCAGCATTGCCTTACGCGATGCCTTCGCAGCAGTGTCGGTTCCCTTCATTGAAGTCCATCTTTCGAACATTCACGCAAGAGAAAGCTTCCGCCACCATTCCTTTTTCTCGGAATTGGCCGTGGGAGTTATTTGTGGGCTGGGCAGCCGAGGCTATGACTTGGCGCTCCAGTACGCTCTCGAACATTAAGCATCTCGCGCACTGAAAAGTGCAGGAGCAATCCCAATGGATCTTAGAAAACTCAAAAAACTGATCGACCTGGTGGAGGAGTCCGGTATCGCTGAGCTGGAGGTCACCGAGAACGAGGAAAAGGTGCGGATCGTGAAAGGTGGGGGCGCGCCTCGGGAAATGTATATGAGTGCGCCGATGCATGTGCCCATGACTTACGTCCCTCAAAACGGCGCCCCCGCAGCGCCTGCTCCGGCGCCCGAGGCTCCGGCAGCCCCGACCGGCCATGCGGTCAAGTCGCCTATGGTCGGCACCTTCTATCGGTCCCCTTCGCCGGGCGCCAAACCCTTCGTCGAGGTCGGCGACACGGTTAAAAGCGGACAGACCGTCTGCATCATTGAAGCCATGAAGCTGCTCAATGAGATCGAGTGCGACAAGGACGGCGTCGTCAAAGCGATATTGGCGGAGAACGGCCAGCCGGTGGAATACGGCGAGCCGCTGCTAGTGATCGAGTAAACAACACCCGTCATCTCATGTTCGAAAAAATTCTAATCGCCAACCGCGGAGAGATCGCGCTGCGTATCCAGCGCGCATGCCGCGAGCTCGGCATTCGTACTGTCGTCGTCCATTCGGAAGCGGATCGCGAAGCGAAGTACGTCAAGCTCGCGGACGAATCAGTGTGCATCGGTCCGGCTCCCTCCGCTCTGTCCTACTTAAATGTGCCGGCGATTATTGCCGCTGCAGAAGTAACGGATGCTGAGGCCATACACCCCGGCTACGGGTTCCTCTCCGAAAACGCGGATTTTGCCGAGCGCGTCGAAAAGAGCGGTTTCGTGTTCATCGGTCCGCGCCCGGAAAACATTCGTCTGATGGGCGATAAGGTCAGCGCGAAAGACGCCATGATCAAGGCTGGCGTGCCCTGCGTACCCGGATCGGGCGGCGCTTTGCCTGAAGATCCGGCCGAGATTGTCAAAATCGCGCGAGCGATCAAATACCCGGTGATTATCAAAGCGTCCGGCGGGGGCGGTGGACGTGGCATGCGTGTCGTGCATACGGAAGCGGCACTGGTCAACGCCGTTGCGCTCACGCGCAATGAGGCGCAAGTGGCCTTCGGCAATCCCGTGGTGTACATGGAAAAGTATCTGGAGAATCCGCGTCACATTGAAATTCAGATCCTTGCCGACGCACATCGGAACGTGGTGTATCTCGGCGAGCGCGACTGCTCCATGCAGCGACGTCACCAAAAAGTGTTGGAAGAGGCGCCCGCGCCGGGGCTCACGGAGCGTCAGCGGCTAAAGATTGGGGAGCGATGCGCGGAGGCTTGTCGGAAAATCAATTACCGAGGCGCCGGCACTTTTGAATTTCTCTATGAAAACGACGAGTTCTTTTTCATTGAAATGAACACCCGTGTTCAAGTGGAACACCCTGTGACGGAAATGATCACCGGTGTGGATATCGTGCAGCAACAGATTCGCGTGGCGGCGGGCGAAAAACTGACCCTCAAGCAGCGCGATATCGAACTTCGGGGACACGCGGTCGAATGCCGCATCAACGCCGAAGACCCTTTCACTTTCGTTCCTTCTCCGGGGCGGATCACTTCTTATCACCCGCCGGGCGGCCCTGGGATCCGTGTGGACTCCCACGTCTATCATGGCTACTTCGTGCCACCGAATTACGACTCCATGGTCGGCAAGCTCATCGCCTATGGCGCCACGCGTGATCAAGCGATCAAACGGATGCGCATTGCGTTGTCCGAGATGGTTGTTGAAGGGATCAAAACGAACATTCCTTTGCACCAGGAATTGATGCTGGATGAGCGCTTCCTCAAAGGCGGCACCAGCATCCATTATCTTGAGCAAAAACTGGCGTTGGCCGGTAAACGCGAAGACAAATAAAAATTGAATGAGCTGGATTTCGCTCATTCTTGAAGCCCCCGCCGCGCACGCGGATCGCTTATCGGAAGCACTCATTGAACACGGCGCCCTGTCTGTGAGTGTTGAA
Organism: Burkholderiales bacterium; assembly: GCA_035273665.1. Classification (GTDB taxonomy): domain Bacteria; phylum Pseudomonadota; class Gammaproteobacteria; order Burkholderiales; family SG8-39; genus DATEEW01. The sequence goes on from DATEOW010000006.1 coordinate 141,052, forward strand.
GACGCGGCTGCCGGCACACCGGAAGAACAACCGCTATTCGGGGAACCGGGGGCGTCGCTCGAAACGATGTGGGCGCGTAGCACCGTTCGCGCGCTCTGCGCCTCCGAAACAGACGTGAACGCCATGCTGAGGGCCGCTAGCATCGATTGCGGTATTGAACCGCCTCCCTACCGAATCGAAGGCGTGCCCGAGCAAGACTGGGTGCGCGTTACCCAAGCGCAGTTCGAGCCGATACAGATCACGCCTCGCCTATGGATCGTCCCTTCTTGGCATGCGATCACGGAGCCGAACGCCGTCAACCTCGTATTGGATCCGGGTCTCGCTTTCGGAACCGGCAGCCATCCCACCACGCGGCTTTGTCTACGGTGGCTTGAGGCGCGCGTCGCGCCGGGAATGACGATGCTCGACTATGGGTGTGGGTCCGGTATTCTTGCGATCGCCGCGGCGAAGTTTGGCGCCATCAACGTGATGGGCGTCGACATCGATCCGGTCGCAGTGAATCAGGCGCGGTTGAATGCCGAACGCAATCAGGTTGAAGCATGCTTCATTGGTACTGAGGAAAGTCTCTCGTACGAGGGGAACATCGTCGCAGCCAATATTCTTGCTATGCCGCTAAAACTGCTCGCGCCCCTGCTTGCCTCACATTGCAAACCGGGTGGACGCATCGTGCTGGCGGGCCTACTTGACTCGCAAGACGAAGAAGTCGCCGAGGCATATCGGCCTTGGTTTGAAATGTCCGTGTACGCGCGCGAAGAAGGCTGGACAGCGCTCGAAGGTCTTCGCCTGGAATCACCGCAATGAAGATGGTGACCACTTGTCCCGCGTGTGGCACATCGTTTCGCATTCACCGGGATCAGATCGACGCGCGCGGCGGACAGGTGCGCTGCGGTCATTGCACCGTGGTGTTCGACGCCAACATGTACCTGGAGGTAGAGCCCGAGCACCCACCGCCCATGCCCGTCGAATCCGTACCTCCGCGGGAAGAAAGTCATATCGCGCAGACTGATGAAATCGAGCCGACCCAACCCCTGCCGCCAGTCGGCGAGGCGGGCGTCGACGATGAGCCTGTACTTCTTGAAGAACTCGGTTTCGCCCCCCCTAAGCCAGCCTCTCGAGCCGATCGCCTGATCTGGGGTACGCTCGCCGCGGTGTTGGCCGTCCTCCTGATTGCACAATTGATTTTCCATTTTCGGATCGAGATCGCCGTCGCGGCGCCCGAACTGAAGCCCATGCTTGAAGAGGCGTGCGCCATCATGGGCTGTGTGGTGCCATTACCGGCGCGGGCCGATTTTATTAGTATCGAAGCGGATGACATGCAGTTCGATAGCGGGCGTCCCAATCGGTTGACGCTTACGGCGGTGCTCCGAAACCGCGCCGATTTTGACCAGGCTTTCCCCATCATCGAGCTGACTTTGACCGACGAGGCGCAAAGCACCGTCTCGCGCAGGCTATTAGAACCTGCCGATTATTTGGCTGAGACCTTAAAAGCCAAGTCTGCTTTCGCTGCCAATAGCGAGATCGCGATCAAGCTGCACATCCAGACCGAAGGCGTGAGTGCCAGCGGGTACCGGATGGAAGTGCTGTATCCCTGAGCCCGCTGATAAGTGGCCGCTTAAATAGGCTATTCTTAGGCCCCCTTTTTTTACAACTACAAAGCAGGAGCATTTCATGGCGAGCGTCACGCTGGGCGGCAAGCCCGTACAAATAGCAGGTAATCTTCCGGCGGTCGGGCAAACCGCCCCCGATTTCAGTCTTGTCGGCAAAGATCTCAAAACCATCACATTGGGTGACTTCGCCGGCAAACGCAAAGTGCTCAATATTGTGCCGAGCTTGGACACACCGACCTGCGCTACTTCTACGCGAAAGTTCAACGAACAAGCAGGCAAGCTCCCTAACACCGTCGTACTGGTAATTTCCGCCGATCTGCCTTTCGCGATGGGCCGCTTCTGCTCCGTCGAGAATATCGACAATGTCATTCCGGCCTCGCTATTCCGTAATCGCGAGTTCCTCAAGAACTACGGGGTCGATATCACCGATGGTCCGTTGATGGGTGTCTCCGCCCGCGCGGTTGTTGTGCTGGACGAGAACAACAAGGTCTTGCACTCCGAACTGGTTTCCGAAATCAAGAACGAACCCAATTACGACGCGGCATTGGCTGCGCTGAAATAATCCGAAGGGCGCGGTACGCTGCGCCCTCGCTCTTTCTTTCTTCTCATGCGCACACTTATTTGCGGTTCCATTGCCTACGACAACATCATGGTGTTTCAAGGGCGATTCAAGGATCAGATTCTTCCCGAGCAGGTACACATCCTCAATGTTTCTTTTCTCGTGCCCGAACTACGACGCGAGTTTGGCGGCTGCGCAGGCAATATCGCTTACAACCTCAAGCTACTCGGCGCTGATCCGCTGATCATGGCCACCGTCGGCGCGGACGCAGGTGCCTATATCGAACGCATGGATTCGCTCGGTCTGGATCGTGAACACGTGCAGCTCGTGCCGGGGACCTTGACCGCGCAAGCTTTTATTACGACCGATCTCGACGATAACCAGATCACCGCCTTTCACCCGGGGGCGATGAATCTGTCTCACGCCAATACCATCAGCGATTCAATCGACGCCGACTTAGCGATCGTCGCGCCCGATGGACGAGAGGGAATGCTGTCGCACGTCGCGCAGTTAGCCAAGGCGCGTATCCCATTCATCTTCGACCCCGGCCAAGGCTTGCCCATGTTTAACGGGGCAGAACTGTCCGACATGATCGACAAGGCGTCCTACGTGGCCGTCAACGATTACGAAGGGCGGATGCTGGAGGAACGCACGGGCAAATCGCTTGGGGAACTTGCGCAGGGCGTGGAAGCTCTTATTGTCACCAAAGGGGCGCTGGGTTCAGAAATCCTGAGCCACGGAGAACGAGTGAATATCCCCTGCGTAACGCCTGAGGCCGTCGTCGATCCGACCGGTTGTGGCGATGCCTACCGGGCCGGACTTTTGTTTGGTATTGGCGCAGGCTTCGATTGGCGTAAAACCGGCCAACTGGCATCGTTGATGGGCGCGTTGAAAGTCGCTTCCAGGGGCGCGCAAAACCATGTGGCAAGTCGGGAACAGATCGGCGACTTGTACAGCAAGCACTTCGGTGAGTCGTTGTAGTGAGTTTGAAGGAGTTTGAAAATGGGTACGAGATTCTTAGTGGCCGCGGTGGCAACGCTAATTTTGGCCGGGTGTGTCAGCAGCAATTCCGGTAGCGTTTATTCGCGCGACGAAGCGCGGCGCGAAGCGACGATTCGCGAGGGCGTCGTCGACAGCGTGCGATCCGTGACGCTCGAAGGCACCAAATCGCCAGTCGGTACGCTTGCCGGCGGCGCTGTTGGCGGCATCGCCGGGTCTAACATCGGCGGTGGTAGCGGCCGCGCGGTTGGAGCGATACTCGGCGCGGTCGCGGGAGGCATGGTTGGCTCTGCGGCCGAAGAGGGCATTACGCGCAAAGCCGGTTATGAAATCACCGTTCGACTGAATAACGGCGAGCTGCGCTCCATCGTTCAGGAAGCGGACGAAGAGTTTCGCGTCGGCGAGCGCGTCCGTCTTGTTTCTCAAGGCGGCGTCACTCGCGTGACGCACTAATAAACGATATCTTCTAAAAAGCCGCGCCATCGCGGCTTTTTTATTGCCTATGTCGCACGCTTCCATTCCTCGGCGCAGTATCCGGCTTCTACGTTTAGCGCTGCATGCAGCAAAAGCGTGGTGGATCGTACATGTGCATTTCCCGCGCGTAGATCAAGCCGCGAAAAACGCGCACATGAAAAAATGGTCCCGCCATTTGATGCGCGTACTGGGTCTTCGGGTGCAAGTCATCGGCAGCCCCTGTTCGCTTCACAATGTCCGCGTAGTCGTTGGCAACCATGTCTCTTGGCTCGACATCTTTCTTATCTATACCGAGACGCCCGGGCTCTTCGTCGCCAAATCGGAGATTCGTAATTGGCCGGTGATCGGTGGGCTAATCGATCGCGTGGGAACGCTGTTTATCGAACGGGGCAGCCCGCAACATGCGCGGAAAATCAATTCGCAAATTGTCGAAACGATTTCCGCAGGCCGAGTAATGTGCTTGTTCCCCGAAGGCGCGACGACCTGGGGCGACAGTGTGCTGCCGTTTCACGCCGCACTATTTCAACCGGCGATTGAAGCGCGCGCCAAGCTCTTGCCGGTGGCGCTGCGCTATAAAACTGGGGATGGGCAGCTCTGCACTGCAGCTTCTTATGCGGGGGAGACGACGCTTATTCAGTCGCTGTGGCGCATCGTGTCGCAGAGAAATATCGTCGCCGAACTGCACTTTTTGGATCCGATCGACGCGGCCGAGAGTGACCGACGGGAGCTGGCAGCGCAGTTGGAATCCATGATCGCTGAGCGACTGAGCATCCCCGTCATCCGCAGGCACATTGGAACACCTGCTGATCCTCCAGACGAATAGCGGTCAAACGGCCGCCCCACACACATCCGGTATCGAGCGCAAACAAATTCGGTTTAATCACCATGCCCAAGGCCGACCAATGTCCGAAGATGATCCGCACGTCCGTAGATCGACGCGTCGCCACTTCGAACCATGGCATATAACCCGGAGGCGCGCCGGCAGCCTCTCCCTTGGCTTTGAAATCCATGACACCTTCGGGTGTGCAAAAGCGCAGACGCGTCATCGCATTGACGATGACGCGCAGGCGATCCATCCCGCGCAACGATTCATCCCAACAATTCGGTCTGCTCCCGTACAGCTCGGCAAAAAACATGTCCGCTGCTACGCCGTGCAGCTCCGCTTCGACTTCCGCTGCAAACTCTGCGGCTTGCGAAGCACTCCACTGTGGCAGCAATCCCGCATGCACCAGCAGATACTCATCCTCGCGATATAAGAGCGGGCGCATCCGCAACCAGTCGATCAACTCTTTTCGATCCGGCGCAGCGAGAATTTCATCCAGCGTGTCGTCCTCGCGTTTCTTGGCATAGCCTGCAGCGAGAGCCAGTAAATGCAAGTCGTGGTTGCCCTGGACAGTGACCGCCCGATTCCCCAAATCTTTTACGAAGCGCAAGACGGCGAGCGAGTCGGGACCGCGGTTGACCAGGTCGCCAGTAAACCAAAGACGATCATGCGCCGCGTCGAATCGAATGATGCTCAGCAACGTATGCAAAGGCTGCATACAGCCTTGCAAGTCGCCGATCGCATAAGTTGCCATTACAACCCCCGCCGATACTGAATCGCCTCAGCGACGTGCGCTTCTCCGATGCGTTGGTCTTGCGCGAGATCAGCGATGCTGCGTGCGAGTTTGAGAATGCGGTGATAAGCGCGTGCCGACAGTTGCAGACGGCTCATTGCGTTACGCAGCAAAGCCTCGGCGGAACTATCGGCGCGACAATGCATTTCGACCTCCTTCGCATCGAGCTCACCGTTGGCTTTGCCTTGGCGATTTAGCTGGATGGAAAACGCACGCTCTACGCGCGCGCGAACCACATTGCTGGATTCGCCGCTTTCGCCCTTGAGGTCGTCATGAGGGACCACGGGTACTTCGATTTGCATATCGATTCGATCGAGAAGCGGTCCCGAAATCTTGCCGCGGTATCTTGCCACTTGATCGGGCGTACAGCGGCATCGCTCGTTGTAATGGCCAAGATAACCGCAGGGGCAAGGGTTCATTGCGGCCACAAGTTGAAAGCGCGCGGGAAATTCCGCTTTATGTGCGGCCCGCGAAATGGACACGCGACCTGATTCCAAGGGTTCACGCAACACTTCGAGAACCCGCCTATCGAATTCCGGGAGTTCGTCAAGAAAGAGGATGCCCCGATGAGCCAACGATATTTCTCCGGGGCGGGGATCCGCACCGCCGCCGACCAATGCAACCGCCGAGGCGGTGTGATGCGGCGAGCGATAGGGGCGGTGACCCCAAGTCGACGCATTGAAGCCACCGGCCAAAGATTGCAATGCCGCGGTTTCAAGCGCCTCTGCTTCACTCATAGATGGAAGCAGACTTGGCATGCGCGCCGCAAGCATCGATTTGCCGGTGCCGGGAGGACCAATCATCAACAGACTGTGTTGCCCGGCAGCCGCGACTTCAACCGCGCGCTTCGCTTGCCGCTGCCCTTTGACCTCGGCAAGATCAGGGCCGACGTTGGCAATCTCCACCGCAGGACACGGCAAACGGGTGAGCGCCGATGTGCCGCTTAAATGTGCGCATACGGCCAAGAGACTGCCGGCGGGATACACCGCGGCGCTACGCACTAAGGCGGCCTCATCGCCACTCGCTCGCGGCAAAATAAAAGCGCGACCGCAGCGAGCGGCGCTATAGGTCATCGCCAAGGCGCCGCGAATTGCGCGCAAATCCCCCGACAGGGAAAGCTCGCCGGCGAATTCGTATTCACTCAATTTTCCAGCGGGAATCTGTGCAGAAGCGGCGAGGATGCCGAGCGCGATGGGCAGATCGAAACGCCCACTTTCCTTCGGTAGATCCGCAGGCGCTAAGTTGACGGTGATCCGGCGCGCGGGGAATTCGAATTTGCAGTTAACCAGCGCTGCGCGCACCCGATCTTTCGCTTCCTTCACTTCCGTATCGGGCAAGCCAACGATGGTGAAACTCGGCAGACCATTGGCCAGGTGAACTTCGACCGTTACGCTTGGCGCTTCGGCTCCTTGTAGCGCTCGGCTATGCAGAACTGCAAGCGCCATAAAGCGGGGGCTACTGGTCCTTGCGCTGCGCCTCGGCGGCGGCCAGACGCGCTTCGAGTTCGGCAAGCTTTTCGCGGGTCCGCGCAAGCAGTTGCGCTTGCACATCGAACTCTTCCCGCGTCACCAAATCGAGCCGGCTAAACGCCGAACTCATCATGGCCCGCAAATTCCGCTCAAGGTCTTTCGCCGGACTCTGGCTGAAGATTTCAGCCATGCGCCGGTTCAACTCTTCGAGGAATTCAGGCATTTGCATGCGGCGAGTCTAGCACGGCTCCTCGGACGCTCTTCGGACCGAGGACTTAGCACTGCGTTGGTGCCTGGCCTCAGCAACGCGCACCAACTTGAGGCCGTTTACCCCTCAATAAGCGGACCCCCTCTTGCAACCCTTTGATAATTCACTTGAATACAACTGGCATATGAAATGCTGAAAGGGCGCTGCTGTTATTTACTTCGCAAAACATGACAAGGGGCTCGGAATGAAACAACTCTTAATGGCTGGAGCAGTTTGTGCGGCGATTGCTGCGCCAATCTCCGCATCAGCGCAAGCAACCGCGGCGCCGGCCGCGCCAGCATCGCCACATACCGTCACTGGCAACTTCTCCATTGTGTCGGACTATCGTTTCCGCGGGTTATCGCAAACCGACCGCGGACCTGCTCTCCAAGGCGGCATCGACTATTCCCATGAAAGCGGTTTTTACCTGGGCAACTGGAACTCGAGCGTCGACAGCGGCATTTACACCGACGGCTCCGGTATTGAAATGGACTTCTACGGCGGCTTCAAGCCGGTGTTCGGCGATGTCACCTTGGACATCGGTGCGCTCTATTACTACTACCCGCAAGCCGAAAATGGAGACGGTGACCGCTTCAATACTTTGGAAGCCTACGTCGGCGCCGCGTACGGACCGATCAGCGGAAAAATCTGGTACGGCGTCGGCAGCAAGTGGTTTGCCAGCGAAGACGCAGCGCACTCCATTTACTACGAAGTGAACGGCACTTTCCCCTTAGTAGAGAACCTTAGTCTCGCGGCGCATGTCGGCTACCAGGACGTGAAGGACGTCGACGATGCGGATTATTGGGATTTCAAGCTCGGTCTCACCTATGACTTGAGCGGATGGCTGCTCGGAGCCGCTGTAGTCGCAACGAATGCTGACGACGATGTTTACGGCCATTCGGGCGATACCACTGTCGTGGTTTCCGTCGGCAAAACATTCTGATCGCAGGACGGCCGGCGGCCGCCGGCCATCGCAATCTCAAGAGGGAGTTTTTATGAAACTAGTCACCGCCATCATCAAGCCGTTCAAGCTTGACGAAGTACGCGAGGCGCTGTCGGCAATCGGTGTACAGGGCATCACGGTAACCGAGGTCAAGGGCTTCGGTCGTCAAAAAGGCCACACGGAGTTGTACCGCGGCGCCGAATATGTTGTCGATTTTCTACCGAAGGTAAAGGTGGAGGCCGCAATCAAGGCGGAGCTGCTAGACCAGGCAATTGAAGCGATCGAAAAATCCGCCAATACCGGCAAGATCGGCGACGGAAAAATTTTCGTATTCGAGTTGGAACAAGTTGTTCGCATTCGCACCGGTGAAACCGGCGTCGATGCGCTCTAAGGGGAGAAATCGATAATGAAGCGTTTAATCGCTTTGCTTGCCATGTTCGCCGCGCTATGTTTTGCAGCGCCGGGAATGGCACAAGACACGGCCGCTTCGGCTGCCGACACGCCCGCTGCTGCAGCAACAGCCGACGCAGCAGCGCCTGCGGCACCCGCCCCAACGCCCGATAAGGGCGACGTGGCATGGTTGCTCACTTGCACCGCTTTGGTATTGTTGATGAGCGTGCCCGCCCTCGCACTCTTCTACGGTGGGTTAGTGCGCGCGAAGAACATGCTTTCGGTTTTGATGCAGGTCTTCGTGGTCTTTTCCATGGTTGCGGTGCTTTGGTGCATCTACGGTTACAGCCTCGCTTTCACGGAGGGCAACGCTTTCTTTGGCGGCTTTGACCGGCTATTCCTAAAAGGCACATTCGACCCGGCCTCCGGTGCATTCTCAATGGGTGCAACTTTCAGCAAAGGCGTCGTCATCCCCGAGCTGTTGTTCGTCGCCTTCCAGGCGACCTTCGCCGCGATCACCTGCGCGCTGATCGTCGGTGCATTCGCCGAGCGGATCCGCTTCTCCGCAGTGCTGATCTTCACGGTTATCTGGTTCACCTTCGCCTATGTGCCGATGGCACACATGGTGTGGTTCTGGATGGGGCCCGATGCCTATACCGACGCCGCTCTAGCGGATGGCCTGACGGCAAAAGCCGGTTTGCTCTGGCAGTGGGGTGCGCTCGACTTCGCGGGTGGCACGGTGGTTCACATCAATGCTGGTGTTGCCGGGCTCGTGGGCGCCTATGTGTTGGGCAAACGCATCGGCTACGGCAAGGAAGCGATGAGTCCCCATAACCTCACCATGACCATGATCGGTGCTTCATTGCTGTGGTTCGGCTGGTTCGGCTTCAACGCCGGCTCCGCCTTGGAGGCGGGTAACTTTGCGGTCCTCGCTTTCATCAACACCTTTATGGCAACGGCATGCGCAGTGTTGTCCTGGACCTTTGCCGAATGGATCATCAAAGGCAAACCCTCGATGCTCGGCGCGGCTTCCGGTGCAGTGGCGGGTCTTGTGGCGATCACGCCTGCCGCCGGCAACGTCGGCATCATCGGCGCGCTCGTGATCGGTTTACTGGCCGGTATCGTCTGCCTCTGGGCTGTGAACGGTTTGAAGAAAATGTTGGGCGCGGACGATTCGCTCGACGTGTTCGGCGTGCACGGTGTCGGCGGTATCCTCGGTGCATTGCTCACCGGCGTATTCAACTCTCCTGCGCTCGGCGGCCCCGGCTTCCCGGCAAGCTGGGTCACGCTAGAGATGGTCGGTGCGGCGGATTACTCGATCATGAGCCAAGTGATCATTCAGGCGAAAGCGGTCGGTGTCTGCATCGTTTGGTCGGCAGTCGTTGCGTTCATCGCTTACAAGGTGGCGGACATCATTGTCGGCCTGCGTGTGACCGAAGAAGAAGAACGCGAGGGTCTGGACATCAATTCGCACGGCGAAACGGCCTATCACATGTAGTCGTAGCACGAGCGCGGTTCTCCTCACCGCACTCCTCCATTCAACGGGCGCTTCGGCGCCCGTTTTTTTGCTTATGAGCGCATCGCCAGCTTAAATTGACAGTACGGCGGGGAGCCTTTAGCCTCTGCCTTCCTCGTGGCGGGATGTCCCCGCCTGACTCAAGTCTTCCATGCAACCCGACCGCAGTATCGAACTTCGCTCCTTGCTCGAACGCCGCATCCTCATCATCGATGGTGCGATGGGCACGATGATCCAAACCTACAAGCTGAGTGAGGCTCAGTATCGCGGTGACCGTTTCGCCGACTGGCCGCGCGACGTGAAGGGCAATAACGATCTGCTTGGATTGACCCAACCGCAAATCATCCGCGCGATTCACGAGCAATACGTGCAAGCGGGCGCGGACATTGTAGAAACGAACACTTTCAATTCGAACGCGCCGTCGATGGCCGATTACGGCATGCAGGAATTGGTGTACGAATTGAATTTCAACGCCGCCAAACTGGCGCGTGAAGTTTGCGATCAATACAGCACAGCGGACAAGCCGCGCTTCGTCGCCGGGGTTCTTGGACCGACGAGTAAGACGGCGTCCATCTCGCCGGACGTGAACGATCCGGGTTTTCGCAATATCAGCTTCGATCAATTGGTTGAGGCGTATACGGAGAGCTTGCGAGGACTTGTCGAAGGCGGGGCCGATCTCATCATGATCGAAACGATTTTCGACACGCTCAATGCCAAGGCGGCGGTGTTTGCGGTTGAAACTTATTTCGACGAGATCGGCGCACGGCTGCCGGTCATGATTTCGGGCACCATCACCGACGCTTCGGGCCGGACCCTCACCGGTCAAACGCCGGAAGCTTTTTGGAATTCGCTCTCGCATGCGAAGCCGATCACCATCGGTTTGAATTGCGCGCTCGGCGCGGCGTTGATGCGGCCGTATATCGAAGAGCTCTCCAATGTTGCGGATACATACTTATGTTGTTATCCCAACGCAGGATTGCCGAATCCACTTTCGGAAACCGGCTACGACGAAACCCCTGCGTCGACGTCAAGCCAGTTGCAAGAGTTCGCCCAGGCAGGATTTCTTAACGTGGTAGGCGGCTGCTGCGGTACCACGCCGCCGCATATCAAAGCAATTGCGGAAGCGGTCGCAAAGTTTCCCCCTCGCAAAGTCCCCGTCATTGAAAAGAAGCTACGTCTCTCCGGTTTGGAGCCGCAGAACATCGGAGACGACAGCTTATTTGTCAATGTGGGAGAGCGCACAAACGTCACGGGCTCCAAGGCCTTCGCACGCATGATTCTCGCCGGAGATTATGCGGCCGCATTGTCAGTCGCTCGGCAGCAAGTGGAGAACGGCGCGCAGATCATCGATATCAACATGGACGAAGCGATGCTCGATTCGCAGAAGGCCATGGTCACCTTCCTGAATCTTATCGCCGCAGAGCCGGATATCTCTCGCGTGCCGATCATGATCGACAGCTCGAAATGGTCCGTGATCGAAGCCGGCTTGAAGTGCATGCAAGGCAAAGGCATCGTCAATTCCATCTCGATGAAAGAAGGCGAAGCCGAATTCATCAAACACGCGAAGCTCACTCGCCGCTACGGCGCCGCGGCGGTCGTCATGGCTTTCGATGAACAAGGTCAGGCCGACACGCTTGAGCGCCGAAAAACCATTTGCGCGCGCAGTTACGACATTCTTGTCAATCAAGTTGGGTTCCCGCCCGAAGACATTATTTTTGATCCGAATATCTTCGCGATCGCAACCGGACTGGAAGAACACAACAACTATGGCATCGATTACATCGAAGGCACACGCTGGGTAAAGGAAAACCTGCCCTACGCGAAAGTCAGCGGCGGCGTGTCCAATATGTCGTTTTCCTTTCGCGGCAACGAGCCGGTGCGAGAGGCGATGCATACAGTATTTCTGTATTACGCCATTCAAGCCGGGATGACCATGGGGATCGTCAATGCCGGGCAGCTCGGCGTGTACTCCGAAATTCCAGCCGACCTGCTCGAGCGCATCGAAGACGTCATTTTTAATCGCCGGCCGGATGCGACCGAGCGGCTGGTGACTTTTGCCGAAACGGTTAAAGGCTCGGGCAAAGCCAAGGAAGAGGATCTCGCTTGGCGCAATACGCCGGTGAACGAACGGCTTGCGCACGCGCTCGTTCGCGGAATCACGGATTACGTGGTGGAGGATACGGAAGAGGCGCGCAAGAACTATCCGCGTCCCATTCAGGTGATCGAAGGCCCCTTGATGGATGGTATGAACATCGTTGGCGATCTATTCGGCGCCGGGAAAATGTTCTTGCCGCAGGTGGTGAAGTCTGCGCGTGTAATGAAGCAGGCGGTCGCGCACCTGATTCCTTATATCGAAGAAGAAAAGTTGCGCTCAGGCGATACCTCGACCAAGGGCAAAATCGTCATCGCTACGGTAAAAGGCGATGTACACGACATCGGCAAGAACATCGTCGCAGTCGTGTTGCAATGTAATAACTTCGAAGTAGTGAACCTTGGCGTGATGGTGCCCGCACAAAAAATCCTGCAAACCGCACGGGATGAAAACTGCGACGTCATCGGTTTATCGGGGTTGATTACGCCGTCGCTGGAAGAAATGGCGCATGTGGCGCACGAAATGGAGCGCGAAGGCTTCAAGATTCCGCTGTTGATCGGTGGCGCGACGACTTCACGCGTTCATACGGCTGTAAAAATTGCGCCGCATTACAGCGGACCGGTCGTCTATGTCCCGGATGCGTCTCGCTCCGTCGGCGTTTGCACCAGCCTGATTTCACCTGAGTTGCGGGAGAGCTACTTTAAAAGCGTACGCGAGGATTACGACCGGGTTCGTACCCAGCATGCCTCGAAAAAAGCGCTGCCCCTGGTTTCCATCGAAACGGCGCGTGCCAATCAGCAATCGATCGACTGGGTGGGATACGCACCACCCAAACCCAAACACCTGGGCCGCATGGTATTTGAGAATTACGATTTGGCGCAGATCGCCAAATACATCGACTGGTCGCCATTCTTTCAGACCTGGGATTTAGCCGGCGCTTATCCGAAGATTCTTGAAGACAAAGTCGTAGGGGAAGCCGCACGCAACGTCTTTCGCGATGCACAGGCAATGTTGAAGAAAATGATCGCTGAGAAATGGGTGCGTGCCAACGGCGTTATCGCGCTATTCCCCGCCAATCGCGTCGGCGACGATATCGAGCTCTATGCCGACGACACGCGCAGCGCCGTATTGTCCGTCGTGCATACCCTCCGCCAACAGGCGGAAAAGGCGGAAGACCGCTTCAATCACGCGCTCGCGGACTACATTGCGCCGAAAGACTCGGGGCGAGCGGACTATCTGGGCATGTTCGCCGTAACGGCCGGCCTAGATTGCGAAGAAAAAGTGAAGCGCTTTGAGGCGGCACAAGACGACTACAACGCCATTATGGTGAAAGCTTTGGCCGATCGTCTGGCCGAGGCCTTCGCGGAACTCATGCATGCGCGCGTGCGCCGCGAGTTCTGGGGCTACGCTTCAGCCGAGACCTTGAGCAATGAAGAAATGATCGCGGAAAAATATGCCGGCATTCGTCCGGCGCCCGGCTACCCAGCCTGTCCTGATCACACCGAGAAAGGCACGATGTTCGAACTACTCGACGCCGCCAGCCTCGGTATTACGATTACCGAAAACTTCGCCATGTGGCCGCCCGCATCGGTGAGCGGCTATTATTTTTCACACCCGGAATCCCGCTATTTCAACGTCGGAAAAATCGGCCGCGATCAGCTCGAAGATTATGCTGCGCGTAAGCGTTTCGATCTCGCGGTCGCCGAACGCTGGCTGGCACCGCTTTTATAAAAGCACGGAGGACACATGAACATCATCCGACATAATCCGCATGGCAAAGTCCTATGCGATGCCGTCGAGCACGGCGGCTTCGTTTTTCTCGGCGGCCAAGTACCTACCGACGTCAACGCGGACATCAAGGGCCAAACGGCGAATGTGTTAGCGCAAATAGACGCCTTGCTGGCCAAGGCCGGCTCGGGGAAATCGAAAATTCTCTCCTGCAATATCTGGCTGGCCGACATGCGACATCGCGAAGCGATGAACGAAGTGTGGTCCGCCTGGGTAGACCCGCAGAATCTTCCGTGCCGCGCGACGGTTGAAGCCAAGCTGGCCGACCATCGCATGCTCGTTGAAATCGCCTGTATCGCGGCCAAGTAAACTTGCTTCACGATGAAACGCTTGCCGATCTCTTAAGCCACTTTCCCCATGAGGGGCGGGTCGAATGGATTGGCATCCGACCCGAACGCCGCGCGTTACCTGTGACCGTTGACGCCGTTGAAGTGACTGTCGGTGGTTTGATCGGCGACCACTATTCGGGCCGCAATGGCAAACGCGCCGTAACCTTGATCCAAGCGGAGCATCTGAAGGCAATCGCATCGCTCACCGGAAATAGCCGAGTTGATCCGGCGCTCCTCCGTCGCAACATCGTCGTGTCCGGCCTCAATCTCGTCGCTTTGAAAGACCGGCGCTTTCGTATCGGCAGTGCGCTGTTAGAGGGAACCGGCGCTTGCGATCCCTGTTCGCGTATGGAGGAAAATCTGGGCAAAGGCGGCTTGAATGCGATGCGTGGACATGGCGGTCTCAACGCCCGCGTCATTGAACCCGGGTTCATTCGTATCGGCGACGCCATCACCGTTACGGAAGCAACTTGAGAAAGCTGCTGTACATGCTGTGCTTGGCAATCGCCCTGAGCGGTTGTTATGAAACGCTCGATTGGCGCGAATGGCATGCGGAAGACGGCAGTTTCACATTGATGATGCCGGCAAAACCTAGAAGCTTCAGCCGCGAGGTTCTGATTGGCGAAAACAAGTTGATTTTGAATATGCTGTCGACAGAGAGCGAGGGCCTCGCATTCGGGATGGCCTACGCAAATGTTCCAGCCGACGCATCGTTCAACTTGCTAAAAGATGCGCGGGACGCGCTGGTCCGAAATATTGCCGGGCGAGTTAGCAGCGAGAAACTCGTCGAAGTCGGACAAGCAAAGGGGCTCGAGTTTCAAGCAATCGGTACGTCCGGCGAAACGCCTATGCTCATGGTCGCCCGGATCTTGCGCGACGATCGACGCTTTTATCAAATTGTGTTTGTCGGTCGACAAGATCGCGCTCGAGAAGTCGACATCCCCTTCTTCCTGGAATCTTTTAAACCCACGCAGTAATCATTTGCGCCAGAACATCGGCGTAAATACGACGAGCAAGGTAAACAGTTCCAAGCGGCCCAAAAGCATTGCCGCTGCGCACACCGCGGTTTGAAAGTCATTCAGCACAGCATAGCTATTGGTGGGCCCCACTTGGTGCAAGCCGGGACCCATGTTGTTTAGGCAAGCGACTGCTGCGGAGAATGCGCTGGTGAGGTCTAAGCCCGTGGCCGTTAACAGCAGCGTGATGATGATCATGGTGCTGCCGTAAACGAGCATGAAAGCAAGGACCGCGAAGATCAGTTTGTTCTCTACCACTGCACCGCCGAGTTTCAGCGGTACCTCTGCGCGGGGATGAAGAATGCGGGTGAATTCCCGCAGGGCCTGTTTCTGCAAGACCAACGCCCGGATCATCTTGATACCGCCGCCCGTCGAACCCGATGAGGAAACGAAGGTCGCGAGAAACAACATCCACAGCGGCGCAAATATCGGCCACTGATTGTAGTCAGCCGTTACAAAACCGCCCGTCGTCGCGACAGACACCACGTTGAAGCTTGCGTAACGCAAAGCCTCGCCAAAACTTTCGTAAAACCGATGGAAATAAAGAAACAAGGCGATGGCGAAAGCGCTCAGCAACGTGACGCCAATCACCCACGCGGCTTCCGGATCTCGCCAGTACGTGGTAACCGAACGTCGGTGCCATGCCAAAAAGTGGGTAGCGAAATTAAGCGCAGCGAACAGCGTGAACAGCATGCAGATGATTTCTATGAGGATCGAATCAAAATGCGCGATGCTGGCCTCGTAGGGAGAAAAACCGCCGAGACTGATCGTAGAGAAGGCGTGCATCAGTGCATCGAGCCAGGACATGCCGGCGAGTTTATAGGCGAGCGTACAGGCGATGGTTGCGCCAAAGTAGACCGCCCAAAGTCCCTTCGCCGTTTCGTTGATGCGCGGCGTCAGACGATTGTCTTTCATCGGTGTGGGCGTCTCTGCGCGAAAGAGCTGGGCGCCGCCAACGCCAAGCAAGGGCAGCACGGCAACCGCCAGGACGACAATGCCCATACCGCCTAACCAACAAAGTTGTGTACGCCATAGATTGATGGAAGGCGGGAGATTGTCGAGGCCTTCTAATACGGTCGATCCTGACGCAGTCAGCCCGGATGTCGCTTCAAAATAGGCATCCGTGAAACTGAGGTCCGGCATGTACAACAGAAAAGGAATCGTGGCGAAGGCGGGAAGTAGCGTCCAGGTCATCGCGACGAGCAAAAATCCCTCGCGGATAGCCAGTTCGCCGTCATGCCGCCGTGTGACAAACCAAAGTATGCCGCCGGCGCCCACGGTAATGAGAAGCGCCTCGTCGTAGGCAAGTTGGGCGCCATCCTCCAAGTAATGCGACAGCGCAAAGGGAAATAGCAGCGACAGACCAAACAGCAGGGTGATCAGGCCGAACGTGTTGAACAGCGGAAAGTAACGCTTCAAGTCCGCTCGCGCCTAAATGAAATTAACGCCGACCTGGAACAGCTTTTCCAGCTTTGGCACCACGCGCTTATTCGCGACGAACATGATCACGTGATCGTTCGGCAGAATCACCGTGTCGTGATGCGCCACAATGACTTCCGCCGCGCGTTGGCTCGATGGGATTTGATCAACCTTTCCAAGCTGTGCGGAACCGCGCTCTCGGACGATTGCAGCGATCGTCGTGCCTGGCGGTAGTTCAATATCTTCGATCTTGCGCCCGATCACTTTGCAATTTCCTTCATCGCCATGAGCGATAAGCTCGAGTGCTTCCGCGGCGCCGCGGCGCAAACTATGCACCGCCGCGACATCCCCGCGACGAATGTGCTGCAAGAGTTTTCCGATGGTGGCTTGCGCCGGGGAAAGCGCGATATCGATTTGGCCGCCTTGCACCAGATCGGCATAAGCGCGCCGGTTGATAAGCGCGACGACCCGTCGAGCACCCATCCGTTTAGCCAGCAAGGCGGACATGATGTTGTTCTCGTCGTCGTTCGTCAGCGAAAGGAAGAGATCCATCTCCGCAATGTTTTCCGCCTCGAGCAAATCTTCGTCCGTCGCGTCGCCTTGCAAGACCAGCGCTGTTTGCAACTGATTGGCCAAAAAAGCGGAGCGCTGTTTATTGTTCTCCAGCACTTTTACTTGATAGCCGGACTCGAGCGAACGCGCCAAACGCAAACCGATGTTGCCGCCGCCGGCGATCATCACGCGCTTAACCGGCTTGTCCATCTTGCGTAGTTCGCGCATCACCTCACGAATATTGTCCGTATCGGCAACACAAAAGACTTCATCACCGTGTTCGACCACCGTATCGCCGTCCGGAATAATCGCTTGATCGCCGCGAAAAATCGCCGCGATGCGTGCATCCACGTTGGGGATGTGACGCTTGAGATCCTTGAGCGGGTGTCCGACCAAGGGCCCGCCCGTCACCGCGCGAACCGCGACCATGGTGACCCTACCCCCGGCGAAACGCAGTACCTGCAACGCCTCCGGGAATTCGATTAAACGGCCGATGTATTCGGCCAGAATGTTTTCCGGTGAGATTGCGTAGTCGACGTTAAAGCCGTCGTCTTCAAGCAATTCCGGACATTTCAGAAAACCGCTCGCCCGAATCCGCGCGATTCGAGTGGGAACGTTGTAGCGCTTTGCGGCGATACGACAAGCGACCAGATTAGTCTCATCCGATTGCGTAACCGCGATAAGCATGTCGGTATCTTCGATACCGGCATCGATCAGCGTGTCTGGATGCGCCGCACTGCCGACGACCGTGCGTAAATCAAAGCGCTCTTGCAAGTCGCGCAAACGTGCCGCCTCGAGGTCGACAACGGTGATGTCGTTCTGCTCCGAGACCAAGCTTTCGGCCAAGGTCGACCCCACTTGACCGGCGCCCAGGATGAGGATTTTCAACTATTCGTCTTTCTTCGCCGCTTGAATACCCAGCGACTTGAGCTTGCGATATAGGTGCGTTCGTTCGAGTCCGCTCCGATCAGCCAGTCGACTCATGGACGCTTCGCGATTGAGATGATGCTCGAAGTAAATCCGTTCGAAAGCTTCGCGCGCTTCACGGAGCGGCATGTCCAACAACTCTCCTGTCAGACCGCTATCTTCAAGCGGGTTGGAGGGCGGGAGCACGCGTTGCACATCGGCAGCGCTTATTTCTTCTTCCAGCGCGGCCGTGGCGGCACTGCGCACGGTCTGTTGCAGTTCCTCGATATTGCGCGGCCAAGCATGGTGCCTCAACACGTTCAATGCGGCGATCGAGAAGCTGCGCGGCGGACAGACCTGCGATTCTACGAGTTGAGTCAGCAGCATGGTCGCGAGGTCCGGCACATCTTCCGCGTGCTCGCGCAAGGAGGGCAATACCAAGGTCAATTGAGACAACTGCGATAAAAGCGACGCATCGAATCCGCGGTCCTCGATTAAGGTGGTGTTGTCCTCTGAGCTAAAACTGACCACGCGCAATTTTTGTCGCTCTGCGCGTGAAATAAGAAAGGCCACGCCCTTTTGCTGCGGCTTTGATAGCGCAGCAAGCTCTTCGATAAAAAGAATGCCGCCTGCCGCCTGGTTAATCAACTCTTGCGGCGCTTCTGCCAAGGCCGCTCCTGCATTGACGAAGGGCACGCCGGGCTGCTGCAAATGCCGCGCATAAAGTTCAGGCATGACACCGGCTTCGCCGCGGAGGAGCAACGGCGCGCTGCTTTGCGCATATTGCGAGAGCCGTTTACGCAAATCATTGATGACGGTGGAGCGACCTAGATTGGCGAGGCTCAGCCGCGATGCGCTTTGCGGCTCACCGGTGCGCAGCGCGCGCTTTACAGTGCTAAGCAGCTTTTGCAATGCAATGGGTTTCTCAAGGAAATCCATCGCGCCGATGCGCGTCGCTTCTACGGCCGTATCGATTGTCGCGTGACCGGACATCATGACAACCGGCATGCTAAGTTGCCCGGCGGCGGCCCACTCTTTCAACAAAGATATCCCGTCAGTGTCCGGCATCCAGATATCGAGCAGTACAAGATCCGGTCGTTCGCGGCTACGTAATTCTCGCGCTGCCCCCGCGCTTTCCGCCACACGAACGCTATGGCCCTCGTCGCTCAGGATCTCCGAGAGAAGTTCGCGGATCCCTACCTCATCGTCAACAACAAAGATATTAGCCATAGAAAGTCAATTATCCGTCATCTCAGGCGGCCAAGGGCAACGCAATGGTTACCGCGGCACCCGCCTTGTTTTCCAGCGTCACGGTGCCGTGATGCTCGTCCACGATTTTTTTTACGATAGCCAAGCCGAGTCCCGTGCCTTTTGGTTTGGTCGTGACATAAGGCTCAAAGGCGCGCTTCATGATCGCTTCGCTGAACCCGCCGCCGTTGTCGCGCACGCGCAATCTCACTTTGTCGCCGGCCAGCTCCGTGCAGACGTCAATACTCGGCTCTGCGTGTCCACTCAAAGCGTCCTGAGCGTTTTGCAGTAGGTTATGAATCACTTGGCGTAGTTGCGTCGCATCCCCTCTTACGGGCGGCAGATGAGGTTCCAATGCAAGATGAATCCGCGAACGCCAGTTCTCGTAAAGGCCCAGTACCTCGCTCACCAGCGCGTTCAAATCCAAACTCGTCAGGGTAGGCGCCGGCATGCGGGAGTAGTCGCGGAACTCATCGACCATCGCTTTCATTGCCGCTACTTGGTTAACGATGGTCTCCGTGGCGCGCACCAGGGTTTGAGCGTCCGCGGGCTCCAACTTGTCGCTCAGCTTGCGCCGCAATCGTTCAGCCGATAGCTGGATGGGGGTGAGCGGATTCTTGATCTCATGCGCGAGGCGTCGAGCCACTTCCGCCCACGCCGTCGCGCGCTGCGCCGTGATCAACTGCGTAACGTCATCGAACACCACCACGTAGCCGACGCCGGCGGGAAGTGTAGAGCCACGCAGTAGGAGCGTCTGCGCCGATTGCGGGCGCTCAAGCTCACGCTGCCACTCGCCGTCCGTCGCGCCTGCGAAAGCTTCGCGGATCAGATGATCGAGATCCTGTAATGCGGCGTCGCCACTGAGTGCCCTACCCGGTTCTAAATTTTCCCCAAGAATATTGATGGCGCCCGCATTGACGATCTGAAGCTGGAACGCTTCATCAAAGGTCAGCACGCCAGCGGACAAGTTGCTCAGAATATTTTCGAGATAGGCCTTTGCGTTCTCAACTTGCTCGCGGTTGCGCTCGGCCTGCTCGCGCGCTTCACCCAGTTGTTCGGTCATCGTATTAAACGATCTTGTCAGAATGCCCAGTTCATCTCGGCTCGTTACTTTCGCTCGGCGAGTGAAATCCCCGCGCGCGACCGCATGTGTCGCCTCGGCAAGCACTGCGAGCGGTTTGGACAGACGTCGGCTCAGAATAAAAGCCAGCGCCAACGCGGAGAACAGCGCCAACATAAGCGCCATCGTCAAAGTCAGAATGTAAATACGCTTTAAGCCCACTCGTAGTAGCGATAATTCCTTGTAATCGCGCCGAGCCGACTCCACCGTTTCCACGCTTTCGGCAAGATTTGCAGGGATCGGTTGAAGCAGTTGCAGCAAATGCGTTTCTTCGCCCCAACCGGAGGCGGGCAACTCGATGATGACGCGAGATTGCAGACCGCGTTCGCCGATGGCTTCGATAGCGGCGTACTCATGCGCTTGCTTCACTTGCCGCAAGACGTTCTCCGGGGGCGCATCGGGAATCAGTTGCGTAACGGTGCTGCTCGCCGTGGCCAGCACGGCTCCGTTCATGCTAAGGATTGACGCCTCATTCATCCCCGCCTGTTCGCGCAAACGATTGAGCTCGCCGCTCTGGCGCTGGTAAGGCATATCGGCCAATTCAAGGGCCATATTGCGCGCACTGCCACGCACATCGCTCAGTGCGTCGTCGAGCACGCTTTGTCCTAAATCGAGGCCCGCATCCAATGCAGCGTCGACGCGAACGTCAAACCAAGATTCAATACTCTTCGCAAGGAATTGCACGGACACGGTGTAGACCAACGCGCCAGGCAGAGCAGCCATCAAGGCGAATATCAGCAAAAATCGCAGGGTAAGTTGTGAGCCGAACTTGCGTGCCTTCAACGCACGACGGAGAGTCCATAACTGCCAACCGACGAGACCGATCAAAGCAAGCGCGATGCCGCCGTTGAGAACGAGTAACGTCGGATAATGGCCGGCGAACAACGATGTGTCGGCGCTTGCGGCCGCGAGAAGGAAGAGCAGCAAACCGCCCAAAGCCGTGCTGGCGATGAGCACATACCTCATTGCACGATCTTCCGATTGGGGCCAGTAGTGAAAGCCCACCGTTGCCATTCGGAAGCGAGTGTCCAGTCGTTGTTAGTCAGTGCGCTCACTTGAAACGGCTTAGGGAGTTGGTTGACATCGAGCGAAAGCCGGACGCCGACTTCATACACACTCAGAGGTTCGAGGTCATTCGCAGTGAGCACCTGCCAGTCGCGCACTGTACCAAGCGCTCTAAGTGCTTCACTTGCGCTCGCGAAGCTTTGACGTTGCGAGCCGTTGCTGATGCGGTAACTGCGTGTGAGCGCGTGAAAATCCAGCTTCATTTCCAATCTCTTGTTGGAAATTGTTTTATCGAACCAATACCACCGCGGTCGAAGACATTCGAACTCCAGAATGAAATAAAGAGGCACTCCCTTACCTAATGCGGTTTCGAGGCGCTCACTAAGTTCAAGCTCGAAACCGGCGGAGAGGGCGTACCCGCCCTCTTCTATCGGTGTGAGTTGTACGCCGCGCACGGGAATCTCGTCGGCATGCACGATCGTGGCGCTTAGCGCCAGCAGAAATAGAACGCTCCGGATCAGGGAAAGCTGACGTTGCATGGTGAGGCGAATCTTAAGGCGCTTCCTGCTTTTGCAGGAGCGCATAAAAAAAGCCGTCATGTCGCGCGTCCGGAAGCAACTGTCCCTCCGCCGGCATGAATGCCGGCAATGGAAGTCGCCGGGCGTTTTCATGCCGGGCCAAGAAAGCGTCTATCTGCATCGCGTTCTCTTGAGGAAAAACAGAGCAGGTGACATAAAGCAATTTACCACTAGGCGCCACGACCTGCCAAAGCGCGTCCAGCAACCTCTTCTGCTGCGCGGCGAAACGCGATATGTCCTCCAC
Source organism: Burkholderiales bacterium (assembly GCA_035273665.1). GTDB lineage: Bacteria > Pseudomonadota > Gammaproteobacteria > Burkholderiales > SG8-39 > DATEEW01. The sequence goes on from DATEOW010000006.1 coordinate 163,169, forward strand.
TTGCCGTAGCCACTTGATATCAGGGTGTCTGCGGACCACGCCAGAAGCGGTGCAAGGGGCGTCGAGCAAGACCCGGTCGAAGCTTATGCCGTCCCACCATGATGGAACTGCGCCGGCATCGGCGACGCGAACCGCTGCACTTAGTCCCAGGCGTTCCATATTTGTATGTATGCGGCCGGCGCGCCGCTCATCCCGGTCTAATGCCAGCATGTCGACGTCAGCCTGTTCCAAAATGTGTGCGGTTTTTCCCCCGGGTGCGGCGCACGCATCTAATACGCGCATACCGGGCTGTGCGTCGAGGAGCGTCGCTGCATATTGCGCAGCGACGTCCTGAACGGAAACCAGCCCGTGCGAGAAGCCGGGGATTTGGTCGACTGCTCGCGGCAAATCCAAAACAAAGGCACCGTTTCCCGCCTCAAACGCGGCCATACCGGCTTGATCAAGCGCGTGCTTATACGCATGCGGATCGGTTTTGCGACGGTTAACCCGCAGACTCATTGGTGGACGCTCATTCCCGGCCGCGAGAATCTGCTGCCAGTGTTGTGGGTAACTGCCTTGGACCGATTCGATCCACCATTGCGGATGGCGCCACCGCGCCACAGGATGGGCAGACGCTTGGTTTTCAAGCGTTTCGCGTTGACGAAGATAGTTGCGCAGCACCGCGTTTACGAAACCCTTGGCCGCAGGATGGCCGAGAAGCGGACAAGCCGCCACCGCCTCGTTGACAACGGTGAAGTGCTGCGTCCGGCTTCGCTCGATTTCGCGCAAGGCACAGGCCAGGAGCGCGCGAATCTTGGTCTCCGCAATCGGTTTCCGCAAGAGAGGTGCTAATACCGCGTCGGCATAGCCGTAGTCGCGCAGAGCCGAATAGCAAAGGTCGCGCACAGCCGGCGGTAGGGCGTCAAGCTCGGAGAGGCTTTGGCCGCCGTAAACGCCTGCAAGCACTTCGCTTGCGTGAACAAAGGTCGCGGATAAGGCTATTGAGGTCGTCACAAAAAGAAAGCGCCGGCTTGCCGGCGCTGATTAAGTTAAGCGGGCTTAAACAGCCATTGCTCGGAGGCGCATGATGCGCTCTTCTGTCGACGGGTGTGTACTAAACATGCCTCGGACACCGCCGCCTGAAAGCGGGTTGATGATCATCATCTGTGCCGTTTCCGGATGCTGCTCGGCTGGCGCCATCGGCGTACCTCGCGCATAGGCTTCGATCTTTGCCAATGCGTCCGCCAGCGCGTGCGGATCGCCCGAAATTTCCGCGCCGCCGCGATCAGCGCCGAATTCCCGCGTCCTGGAAATGGCGAACTGAATGAGCATCGCCGCGATAGGCGCGACAATCATCACCAAAAGCGCTAGCAGCGGGTTGCCTCCTTCGCGCTGGTCAGAGCGGCCGCCGAAGAACATGCCGAAATGAGCGAGCGTGGAAATTGCCCCCGCGATGGTCGCCGAGATCGTCGAAATTAAAATGTCCCTGTTTTTCACGTGCGACAGCTCGTGCGCCATGACGCCTCGAAGTTCGCGTGCAGTCAATAAGCGCAGAATGCCGGTCGTCGCGGCGACTGCGGCGTGCTCCGGATTACGTCCGGTAGCGAACGCATTGGGCTGCGCTTCGTCGATCAGATACACGCGCGGCATGGGAAGTTGCGCGCGTTGCGCCAGCTCCCGAATCATGTTGTAGAACTGTGGCGCCGAATGTTCATCGACCTCGCGGGCGCGATAGAGTTTGAGCACCATTTTGTCGGAAAACCAATAGGCGAAAATATTCATTCCGCCGCCGATCACCAACGCGATCAACATGCCCTGCTGACCGCCGATGAGACCGCCAATGGCGCCGAACAAGGCGACAATACCTGCGAGCAGAATTCCCGTCTTGAACCAATTCCCGATCATCGTCTTCCTCTATAAAGTGGCGTAAGGGCGGGTCCGTTTCGCCCGCTCCGCTTAGATGCGGGCCCGCCGGATTAATTCAATCACCGATCAAGTCAAAGCGCTGGCCTGGTTTTAGTTCAAACCCCCGCAGAAAATCCTTCGTGCTAAGCCGTTTAGCGCCCGGCCGCTGAAGTTCTTGCAAACAAAGTACGTCTTCTCCGCAATCAACGGTGATGCCGGCGTCGGTCACCTCGCGGATCCTGCCCGGGACGCCCTTTTCAGATCCGCGCGCAACGGCCGCCCCCCACAGCTTCAAATCCGTATCGGCGATACGAGCGCGAGCGCCCGGAGTGGGGTTGAAGGCGCGGATGAGGCGCTCAATCTGTTCGGCGGATTGGCGCCAATCCACCGCGCTTTCTGACTTCGTGATTTTCCTTGCGTAGGTGATGCCCTGTGTTCGCTGCGGTTCTGGCAACGCCGTTCCGTCGGCGAATGCCCGCAAAGCTGGATCGATTAGATGGGCCCCCAAAGCGGCCAGTTTCAGTTGCAGAGTACCCGCCGTATCCTTCGGATCGATGGCGATCGTCTCGCGAGCGATGACCGGCCCCGTATCCAACCCCGCCTCCATGCGCATGATGCATATTCCCGTCTCGCTATCCCCGGCAAGAATTGCGCGTTGTACCGGTGCCGCACCTCTCCAACGAGGAAGCAACGAGGCGTGAATGTTGAAGGCGCCAAGAGGTGGCGTCTCGAGTAGCGCTTGCGGAAGGAGGAGTCCGTAAGCGGCCACGACATATGCGTCTGCCTTAGCCTGCAGCAGTGGTGCTTGGTCTTCGATGGATTTCAATGTAGCGGGCTGATACACCGGCAGCCCACGACGCTGAGCAGTCAGCTTGACGGCGCTCAACGCCGGTTGCATTCCTCGCCCCGCCGGCCTGTCGGGCTGAGTAAGGACAAGCGCGATCTGGTGTCCCGCTGCTATAAGCGCTTCTAGTGCCGGGACCGCGAAATCCGGCGTGCCGGCGTAAATCAGCCGCATGGAAGGAAATCAGGCGCTCTGGCGGTGATGCTTGAGCATCCTCGTGCGAATGCGCATTTGCTTCAACCGGGAGAGGTACTCGACAAACACCTTGCCTTCAAGGTGGTCCATTTCATGTTGAATACAGACGGCGAGCAGGCCTTCTGCATCGCGTTCGAACAAACGGCCTTCCGCGTCCAAGGCGCGCACGCGGATTTTCTCGGAGCGTTGCACATAGTCGTAAATCCCGGGGACGGAAAGGCAGCCTTCTTCGTATTCTTGCTCGCCCTCGCGCCAGCAGATTTCCGGATTGATGAGAACGAGCAGGTCGTCCCTCGCTTCCGAGATGTCGATCACGATCACCCGTTTATGGACGTCCACCTGCGTCGCCGCCAAACCGATCCCGGGGGCTGCATACATGGTTTCAGCCATGCTCCGCACCAGTGTGCGGATTTCCTCATCGACTACATCCACGGGCGTGGCAACGGTGTGCAGCCGATCGTCCGGATAAGTGAGGATATGCAAAAGCGACATAAATTCCCGTTGCGTGAAATATTTAAGTGAAGACCTTCGGCAAAGCCTTTAGACTGCCCTCGCACTACAAGATAAATCAAGCCCTTAGCAGGCTTGGATCAAATTGAGGTGGATATGTTCAAGTCTAGCACAGCGATTTTGCTGGCTTTGGCGCTCTGCGCGCCGATCTCGTATGCCCAGGAAGCGAAGCCCCTGCAGTTGCAGCCCGACGCGCCGGATCGCCACGTCGTGGTCAAAGGCGATACCTTGTGGGGCATCTCGGGGAAATTTCTAAAAGACCCTTGGCGTTGGCCCGAGATTTGGGGTCTCAACAAAGACCAAATCCAAAATCCTCACCTCATTTATCCGGGTGACGTGATTGTATTGGATCGGAACACGATGCAGCTGCGTTTAACGCGCGGCGCTGCCGGCACCTCCGCTGCGGCTGCCTCTGCTTCGGCGGATGACCTACCTTGTGTTCGACTCGCTGGAGAGCCGACTGACAAAGCGGTCCGCGGCGGCAAGCTTGTACCCTGCATTCGGGAACAACCGCTGATCGCCGAAGCGATACCGGCGATTCCGGCAAAAATCATTACACCTTTCCTTTCTCAGCCGCTCGTTACCGACGGTAGCGCCTTTAGAATTTCGCCGCGAGTGGTGGCCACGCAGGAAGGCCGAGTCAACCTGGGCGTAGGAAGCCTAGCTTACGCCTCAGGCATTACTGAAGACGATGCAGACACTTGGAACATCTATCGCAATGGCACGGCGCTCGTAGATCCTGATACCGAGGAATTGTTGGGTTATGAAGCGATCTTCCTGGGGACCGCTCGGGTACTGAAGACCGGTGAGCCGGCTACATTGCGAATCGTTTCTTCCAAGCGCGAGGTCACCATCGGGGATCGATTGGTTGCGGCCACGCCGCCCAAAGTATTCAACTATGCGCCGCATGCGCCTTTACAACCCGTGCGAGGCAAGGTGATCGGCATTTATGGCGCGGAGTCGGATACTCGCGCTGAATACTACAGCGGCAAGGAAGACCCGGACCTCCGATCCAATTACGGCAACTATAGTGAAACAGGCCCACTTTCCGTCGTTTCAATCAATAAAGGAACGCGCGACGGCATAGAAGTGGGCAGCGTCCTCGCGCTTCATCGGGGCATCACCCTTCCGAACGATCGCAGCGTCGGTAAATGGTATATGGGCGAACGGCGCCCGAAGGCGGTTACGCTGCCGGAAGAGCGTTTCGGTTTGCTTATGGTTTTCCGCACTTTCGAAAAAGTCTCTTACGCATTGGTGGTGCAAGCAGAACGTCCCGTTTCAGCGAACGATCTGGTAACTAATCCCTGAGCAAAACCATTAACCTCGCGGCATGCAAATCGAGCTTGCCGCGTGGTTAAGACTCAGCCTCGTCCCCGGACTGGGTGGGCGAGGACAACGTAAGCTCCTCGCCGCTTTCGGCTTACCGCAGAACATTTTTTCTCAATCGCGCGCTACGCTCGCCGCTCATATTGGCGAAGCACTCGCCGAGCGTCTCCTGCAGCATCACGATGAAGCGGCTTTGGCCGCAACGACGCGCTGGCTAGAGACGCCGGCTCATCGCGTCCTCAGCCTTGCGGATCGGGAGTACCCGTCCGCCCTACTCGAAACAGACGATCCGCCGATCGTGTTGTTTGTACGGGGCGATCCGGCCTTACTCAATAAGCCAGCCATCGCTATCGTAGGTAGCCGCAATGCTACGGCTCAAGGTCGCTTGAACGCCGAAAATTTCGCCAAGGTTTTAGGCGATGCCGGTTTTGTGATTGTGAGCGGCCTCGCATTGGGGATCGACACTGCGGCCCATCGCGGCGCGCTATCGAGTAGCGGCGGAACGATCGCAGTGCTGGGGACCGGCATCGATCGAGCCTATCCTTCGTCGAACGCGGGGCTGCACGATGCCATTGCCGAACGGGGCCTGCTCATCAGCGAATTTCCCTTGGGAACGCCGCCGCTTTCGAATAATTTTCCTCGTCGCAATCGCCTTATTAGTGGCCTCGCCCGAGGCGTGTTAGTCGTGGAGGCGGCGCTATCGAGCGGTTCCTTGATTACCGCGAAGCAAGCCGGCGAACAGGGACGAGATATCTACGCGATCCCCGGATCAATCCATTCTCCATTCTCGCGCGGCTGTCATGCATTGATCCGCCAAGGTGCGAAGCTCGTCGAATCGGCACAGGACATCCTCGAAGAGTTGAAAGTGCCCAATCAAGCGGGCACTGCCCCGCCCTCGGCACTCTCGCCTAACCCGCTGATTGAACACATTGGTTACGACGCCTGCAGCATTGATGAGCTTTGTCGTCGCAGTGGCTTGACTCCTGAAAGCGTATCGGCGATGCTGTTGCAACTGGAACTCAGCGGTGGCATTGCGATGTTGCCCGGAGGGATGTACCAGCGATTGAACTAAGCGGCGCCCAGACTGTAAGTTGCCGCCGCGTTTGAGAAAAGCTCAGGGCTACGCGCCTTGCCGATTATTAAAACGGAGCCGCTCTCACACGATGTTTGATGTCCTAGTGTATCTGTTCGAAAGCTTCTATCACTATGATGCGTATCCGGATCAGGATACGCTGACCCGTAAACTCAGCGCTGCCGGCTTCGAAGATGAAGAAATACATGAAGCCCTGAGTTGGTTGAATGGGCTCCCCCAAAAGGCAGTGTTCGACGAAAGCTTCGAAGCCAATACATCTTTTCGCGCATATAGTTCGGAAGAGATCGCAAAACTGTCCGTTGCAAGTCGAGGCTTCGTCGTGTTTCTGGAAAGTGCGCGCGTTCTCAGCCCCGCGTTACGCGAAACGATTATGGAGCGTGCCATGGCGCTTGAAGACGAGATTGTGAGCCTCGACAAGCTGAAGGTCATTGCGCTCATGGTCTTGTGGACACATCGGGGCAATGTGGAAACGCTGGTACTCGAAGAGCTGTTGCCGGAGGGCGGTCCTCGCAATATCCACTAAAGCCCGCGAAGCGGGCTTTTTAATTCGCGCATCGGACGGACCCGCCTTGCTTCCGCCCGTCTTTTATCCTTACACTTCGCCGCTTTGCGCAACACATCTTCGTGTTTGCGCCCTCAAGGAATCGAGTGAGCAAAGAACTGATCATTGCGGAAAAGCCTTCCGTCGCGGCCGATATCGCTCGGGCGCTGGGCGGCTTCACCCGGCACGGCGACTATTATGAGAGTGACGAATACGTGCTCTCCTCCGCCGTCGGGCATCTGCTAGAGCTGGTCGTCCCGGAACAATACGAAGTCAAGCGCGGTAAATGGTCGTTTAATCATTTGCCGGTTATTCCGCCGCATTTCGATTTGAAGCCTATCGAGAAAAGCGAAGACCGCCTCAAGCTTTTATTGCGCCTCATCAAACGCAAAGACGTCACCGCGCTCGTGAACGCCTGCGATGCGGGACGTGAAGGCGAACTGATCTTCCGTTACATCGCTCAACACGCCGCAACAAAGAAACCTATTAAGCGATTGTGGTTGCAGTCGATGACACAAGGCGCCATCCGTGAAGGATTCGCCAGCTTGCGCAGCGGCGAATCCATGCAACCGCTCGCCGATGCCGCGACTTGTCGTTCGGAATCGGATTGGCTCGTAGGCATCAACGGTACGCGCGCCATGACCGCGTTCAATTCCAAAGATGGCGGTTTCTACAAAACTACGGTGGGCCGCGTGCAAACCCCGACGCTGAGTATCTTGGTCGAGCGCGAGCAGCGTATCAAAGAATTCAAGTCCAGAAACTATTGGGAGCTGCACGGCAGCTTTACCGGTCAAGGCGGCGAGTACAAAGGACGTTGGTTCGACGAAAGCTTCAAGCGCGATGCGGATGACTCGGATGCACGCGCCGAACGCATTTGGGACAAAGCGCGCGCGGACTCTATTCTGCGGAAATGCGAAGGCAAATCGGGCGTTGTCACCGAGGAATCGAAGCCATCCACGGAAGCGCCCCCGCTGTTATACGATTTGACCAGTTTGCAGCGCGAAGCGAACGGACGCTTCGGTTTCTCTGCTCGGACGACCTTGTCCATCGCTCAAGCGCTTTATGAAAAGCATAAGGTGCTGACTTATCCTCGTACGGACGCACGCGCACTGCCCGAGGACTATATCCCGACGGTAAAGCAAACCTTGGATGGACTGCGGGAAACGAACAACTACGCGCTTTTTGCGGCAAAGGTACTTAAAGAAGGTTGGGTGCGCCCGAACAAACGGATTTTCAATAACGAAAAAATTTCGGATCACTTCGCGATCATTCCCACCGGGCAACTGCCGAAGACCTTGAGCGATGCGGAAGCGAAGCTTTACGATTTAGTCACCAAGCGCTTTCTGGCCGTGTTCTTCCCGGCAGCGGAATATCAGCTTACGACTCGCATTACGCGCGTGGAAGGCGAACCCTTCAAAACGGATGGCCGAGTCATGATCAACGCCGGCTGGCGCGCGGTCTACGGCAAGGAAGTGGACGGCCCCGACAACACGACTTTGGCACCTGTCGTCGGTAACCGAGTCGACACCGAATCCATCGAGGCGCAAGCGCTACAAACTCGGCCCCCGGCTCGCTATACGGAAGCGACCTTGCTCTCAGCCATGGAGGGCGCGGGCAAACTCGTCGACGACGAGGAGTTACGCGAAGCGATGAGCGAGAAAGGCCTTGGCACGCCGGCGACTCGAGCGGCTGTCATTGAAGGTTTGATTTATGAGGACTACGTTCATCGGGAAGGCCGCGAACTGGTTCCAACTGCGAAGGCCTTCGATTTGCTCTACGCACTGTCCCGCTTTGGCATCGCGGAACTGCGATCCCCGGAGTTGACCGGTGCGTGGGAATTCAAACTTAAGCAAATGGAGCAGGGGAAGCTGCGCCGAGAAGATTTCATGGACCATATTGTGGAATCGACGCGCGACCTCGTTGAGCGCATCAAGACCGCTACAACGATCGATGAACCGCTCTCTGTACTCGCCGTGCCCTGTCCAAAATGCGGTGGCACCATTCAAGAAAACTATAAAAAATTCCAATGCGAGAAATGCGATTTTTCTTTGTGGAAAATCGTCGCAAGCCGGCGTATGGAGAACAAGGAGATCGAGGATCTCATCACGACGAAATCCATCGGCCCCTTGCAAAACTTCCGCAGCCGAATGGGGCGCCCCTTTGCGGCCATGGTCAAACTGAAAGACGATTTCACGCTAGAACTCGACTTCGGCCAATCGAGCCAAGATAGTCCTGATGCCCAGCCCGTGGATTTCTCCGGGAAAACGCCGTTAGGGCCATGCCCTAAATGCGGTGGAAACGTTTACGACCACGAGTTGGCTTATGTCTGCGAGAACGCAATAGGCGCCGGTCGGTCCTGCACCTTCCGCACGGGAAAGATTATTCTTCAACGGCAGATAGAGCCGGAACAGGTCGTGAAACTCCTCACTGCCGGTAAAACCGATCTATTACATCGTTTCATTTCGAAAAAAGGTCGCCCCTTCTCGGCGTTCCTCGTCAAACTGCCCGAAGGAAAGATCGGCTTTGAATTCGCGCCCCGTGAAGCAAAGAAACCGGTGGCCAAAAAAGCGTCTAGCGGTGCTGAAGATGTGAAAGGTGAGGTGGAGGCGAAAAAGCCGGCAAAGAAAGCGGCTAAGGCCACGTCGAAAAAACCGGCGAAAAAAGTAGCGCGCAAATCACCGGCAACAACCAAAGCGGCCAAAACGCCAGCCAAGAAGAAACCCCCATCGAAGAAATAGGCAGCTTTAGGTTTTTGCGTACTTGCTGTCTATTTTCTTGATGGCCTTCTCAGCGTTGGCCGGGTCCAGCAAACGAATGAGGTGGTCCAGCTTCTCTTCCTTGCGCTCATCTCCTTCTTTGGATTGCGGCGAGCCCACGTGAAGGAGAAACGCGAGTCCGGCTACCTGCCACATGAGTTGAAGAAATTCGGACTGCCAATTCTCTAAGGTATCGCGAGCAACTTCGACGATGTAGTTGGACACCTCAACTGGCTGGTTATGCGCGGCCTGCTCATCCACATATGCTTGCCAAGCGAAGCTCCAATGACCCGCCAGACTTCCTAAGAACAAGATCGCGGTCACCCAAAGGAAGCTGTATTTCTGCCACACGTTTAGTTTCATCGTAACCTCCGGCCGCATTGAGAATGGCGGGGCAAACACGCGTCCGCCGCTCGCCTTCCTAGGAGCAAGCTGCGTACCGGTGGGAGTTATCGGACGTAGATTCGGTCCGGCGATACTATTAGATGTCTAAGCGTGCGACGAGCGCGTTTTTCTCAATGAATTCGCGTCGAGGCTCTACTTCCTCGCCCATGAGCTTGGTGAAGATTTCGTCCGCCGCGATACCGTCATCAATTTGCACCTTGAGTAAGCGGCGCACAGACGGATCCATCGTCGTTTCCCACAACTGCGCAGGATTCATTTCGCCCAATCCTTTGTAACGCTGAACGGCTGCATTTCGCTCGACTTCTCGTCGCAGCCATTCGACCGCTTGCCCAAAATCGTTGACGGCCTGCTGATGGTCGCCGCGCTTCGCGTAGGCACCCGGACCAATAAGGCCGTGAATGAGTTGCGCCGTGTCCGTTAGCTGTTTGTAGTCGCCGGAAAAAACGAAATCCTCATCGAGTACGGTATTGCGCACGTTGCCGTGATGCGCACGTTCGACCACGACCTGATGGCGCTCCTGCCTGTCATCGTAACGCGCGTATACCTTGGTGTTCGGATCCTTGAAGTGTTTAGCGAGTTGCTCTGCGCTATTGCGCGCTTTCTCACTACTCGTGACATCAAGCTGCGCGCCGTGGAGAATAGCCCGCAAGGCGTTCGGATCCATCAGACGAGACAGACGATCAATAACGGCGGCCGCAAGTAAATAGGCTTGCGCCAACTGCGCCAGCGTTTCGCCTTCGATCGGCTCGCCCCCTTCCCGCGGATACAACGCCGCGCCGACAAGCGCCTGCTTGAGCATATGTTGATCGCGCTCGTGGTCGTCCCGCAGATAGCGTTCGTCCTTGCCGATCTTGACCTTGTAAAGCGGGGGCTGCGCGATATAAATATGTCCGCGCTCGATCAAATCGGGCATCTGTCGATAGAAGAACGTCAGCAATAAGGTCCGGATGTGGGCGCCGTCCACATCCGCATCCGTCATGATGATGATGCGGTGGTAGCGCAGCTTCTCGACGTTGTAATCATCCTTGATGCCAGTACCCATCGCTGTAATCAAGGTGGCTATTTCGGCGAAGGAAATTAACTTATCGAACCGCGCACGCTCCACGTTCAGGATCTTGCCTTTGAGAGGAAGGATGGCCTGAAATTTCCTATCCCTACCTTGCTTGGCCGATCCGCCCGCGGAATCGCCCTCTACGAGGTACAGCTCGCAAAGCGCGGGATCTTTCTCTTGGCAATCCGCCAGCTTCCCCGGCAAACCCATGCCATCAAGCACGCCCTTGCGTCGCGTCATTTCGCGCGCCTTGCGTGCCGCTTCTCGTGCTCGCGCCGCATCGACGATCTTGCTTGTGATTACCCGTGCATCGTTCGGCCGCTCGAGTAGGAAGGCCATCAATTTCTCCGCGACGATTTCTTCCACAACCGGTCGCACTTCGGACGACACCAATTTTTCTTTGGTTTGCGAGGAAAACTTCGGCTCCGGCACCTTGACCGACAGCACACACGCCAAACCTTCACGCATATCGTCGCCCGTCGCTTCGACCTTCGCTTTCTTGGCGATTTCGTGTTCGTCGATATACCGACCAAGCGTTCGCGTCATCGCTGCACGCAGACCGGTTAAATGGGTACCGCCGTCTTTCTGCGGAATATTATTGGTAAAACACAGTACCGATTCCTGATACGAATCGTTCCACTGCATGGCGACATCCACGAAAATTCCATCTCGTTGGCCGCTGGACTGGAAGATATTTGGATGAAGCGTATTTTTTGTCCGATTGATGAACTCTACGAATCCACGTACGCCGCCGCTAAAGGAGAAAACTTCTTCGTTGCCGTTACGTTGATCGACGAGTCGGATGTTGACACCGTTATTGAGGAACGACAGTTCTCGAAGTCGGCGAGCAAGGATGTCGTAATGAAATTCGACGGTGCCGAATACTTCAGTACTGGCTAAATAATGAACCTCCGTCCCGCGCCTTTCCGTTTTACCGATCACTTTGAGCGGCTCTACGGGAACGCCGGCGCGAAATTCCATGAAATGCGCTTCGCCATCGCGCCGAATCGTCAGTCGCAGCCAATCGGATAACGCATTCACCACCGATACCCCGACACCGTGCAGACCGCCCGAGACCTTGTACGAGTTGCTGTCGAATTTGCCACCCGCGTGGAGCTCCGTCATGACGATTTCTGCGGCCGAGCGTTTAAGCTCATCGTCCTCATGAATGCCCGTTGGAATGCCGCGGCCGTTGTCCACGACGCTAATGGAGTTGTCGGTATGAATGGTGACAACGATTTCATCGCAGTAGCCGGCTAGCGCTTCGTCTACTGCGTTATCGACGACTTCGAAAACGGTGTGATGCAAGCCGGTGCCGTCGGATGTGTCGCCGATATACATTCCCGGGCGTTTTCGCACTGCCTCCAGGCCCTTGAGCATTTTGATGCTCGACGAATCGTAGGGATTGCCTTTGTTCCCCTCCGGACCGTTCGGTAGTGCGCTTTCGTTTTCTTCGCTCATATCGTTTCGCTTGGTTGCTTTCTGCCTAAATGCGCATGGGCATTACGACGTACTTAAAGTCCGTACGTTCGGGAATTGTTATCAATGCGCTTGAGTTTGGATCGCCCAAGGCGACCTCTACATGCTCTGTTTCGAGGTGATTTAATACGTCCAGCAGATAGCTGACGTTGAAACCGATATCCAGCGCTTCCCCGCTATATGCCAAGTCCAATTCTTCCTGCGCTTCTTCTTGCTCGGTATTGCTGCAGCTTATTTTTAGGCTACCTTCCGTTAACACCCAGCGCACCCCCCTGAACTTGTCACTGGTGAGAATGGCCGCCCTTTGCAAGGCTTGCTGCAGGACGATCCTTTCCATGCGCAAGAGCTTCGGATGCTGGGTGGGAATGACGCGTTGATAATCCGGAAACTTTCCGTCGACCAGTTTGCTTGCAAGCAGAACGTCGCCGAATTTGAAGCGCGCTTGCGTGGAGCTAAGTTCGATATTGACCGGCTCGTCGGTATCGTTCAATAGCTTGATTAATTCCAATATGGTTTTACGCGGGAGAATGACTTCCTGTTTGCCACCGACTTCCCCCATCCCGATCTCTTTCGAAGCAAAAGCTAAACGATGGCCATCTGTGGCGATAACGCGCAGTTGACCGGCCTCGACCACCATGAGGAGGCCGTTCAAGTAATAACGAATGTCTTGTTGGGCCATTGCATACTGCACCATGGCCAGCAGATCCTTGAGCAACTTCTGCGGTAGTTTGAGGCTTACCCCACCGGTTTCTGCCGCAGAGAGCCTGGGAAAATCTTCTGCCGGCAGTGTTTGCAAGTTGAAACGGCTTTTGCCGCTTTTCACCTGCAATTTTTTATCGGTCAATGTCAGACTGACCTCGCTGCCTTCGGGCAGTGCTCGCAAGATATCCTGTAGTTTTCTTGCTCCGACCGTTATGGCTTTGTCTTCGCCGCCGGCATCGACGTTCGCCGCCGCCGTAATCTCTATCTCAATATCGGTCGCGATGAAAGATAGTTTGCCCCCCGCCCGACTCATCAATACGTTCGAAAGTATTGGCAATGTGTGACGCCGCTCAATAATGCCCGATACCGCTTGCAAGGGTTGTAGCAAGTTCTCGCGGTTGGTTTTGAGTAAGTTCATATCTATTTATCTTTCTGATAATGATTATGAGCAGCGTAAAAATAGTGGGTAAGTAGCAATGTCATCGCTTTATCAAGCGCTAAGCTTGTGTAAAACCTGTGTGCAAGTCTGTGGGCAATGGAGACGCAATGGGGACAACTTTCGTCAAAGAGAAAAACAGCGAAAACTTATACAGCGTACAAGACAGGATATTCACACCTAACCTTTGAGCGTTTGTTCGAGAACGTGGAAGTCGCGGTTGAGCTCGCTATCCTTCGGCCGAAGCGCGGCAATCGTTCTGCAGGCGTGCAAAACCGTCGTGTGATCTCGGTTGCCGAAGGCATCCCCGATTTCAGGCAGGCTCATTTCGGTGAGCTCTTTCGCTAAAGCCATGGCCATCTGACGCGGTCGCGCGATGTTACGAGTGCGTTTTTTTGCATGTAAGTCCGCCACTTTGATCTTGTAAAACTCGGCGACAGTTTTTTGAATATTCTCGATCGAAACTTGACGGTTGTGCACCGATAGGAGGTCCTTGAGCGCCTCTTTGGCAATTTCGACTGTGATGACCTCTTTGCCGTTGAAGCGCGCGAAGGCCAACACGTTCTTTAGCGCACCCTCGATTTCTCGAACGTTCGATCGAATGTTCTTGGCGATAAAAAAGGCCACTTCTTCGGGCAGCACAACACCAACGGCCTCCGCTTTTTTTAAGATGATCGCGACGCGCATCTCTTGCTCTGGCGGTTCGATGGCGACGGTCAGCCCCCAGCTGAAGCGGGTCTTCAAACGCTCATCGATGCCGGCGATGTCGCGTGGGTAGGTGTCGCACGTAATAATGATTTGCTTATGTGCTTCGATCAACGCGTTGAAAGCGTAAAAAAACTCTTCCTGCGTTCGGTCCTTACCGGTGAAGAATTGAATATCGTCAATGAGCAACACATCCAACGAATGGTAGTAGCGCTTAAACGCGTCGAAAGATTTTTGCTGGTAGGCACGCACGACGTCAGAAATATATTGTGCCGCATGCAGGTAGCGCACACGCGACCCGGGTTGTCGGCCCATCACGTAATTGCCGACAGCATGAATTAAATGGGTCTTACCTAAACCAACGCCCCCATAAACAAACAAGGGGTTGTAGGAAGTGCCGGGATTCTCCGCAACCTGCATCGCAGCGGCGCGCGCGAGTTGATTCGCTTTGCCCGGGACGAAATTTTCGAAGTTGAATTCCTGGATCAAGCTTGGACGCTGTTCCGCGTTGCGGCTAGGCTTGGAGGGCGCAATCTGCGGAGCGGGCCTCTCTTCAAGCTGCGCCGCCATCAGTGGCTTGGCCGTTTGCAGTTCCACCTCAGTCAAACCAAGGCTGACTTGCACGGGATGACCTAAATGGTCAGCCGCCATGACCTCGATTCGGCCTAAAAAACGCTCTTTAATCCACTGCAGGACAAAACGGTTCGGAGCGACCAAGCGCAATTCATCGTCGCTGGAGCGCTCCCCGTCGACCTGGATGGGACGAATCCAGGTGTTAAATTGCTGAGCAGGAAGTTCTTTCTCCAGGCGCGCGAGACAGTTCTGCCAGACTTGTTGCATCCTGTGGAGCTACTTTTTTTGGAATGAATTGGGGAAGCGAATGGCATAGATTCGCGATGCCGAATGATACTCTTCCCCACCAAAGTTATCCACAGGCGCTAGGCGTCATTGACATAAAGGCTAAGCGGTTGCTTAATAGCCGGTTTTCCGTCTAACCAGGATTGCAGCAACATGAAACGCACCTACCAACCTTCGGTGGTCCGCCGCAAGCGTACACACGGTTTTCTCGTCCGCATGAAGACGCGCGGCGGCCGCGCTGTTATTCGTGCTCGTCGTGCAAAAGGCCGCGCTCGTTTGGCCGTTTGAATTTCAGGCTTCGCCCTTGCCAACGACTAGGGGCCTGGGCGGTTGCCAAGGCGCTCAAGTCTAGGCATCAAAAACGGGGCGACCGACTGACGCTTTACTGCAGCGCAAACCAATTGGGTTACGCCAGGCTCGCGCTCATCGTGCCAAAAAAACTGGTCGCACGTGCTGTCGACCGCAATCGAATACGCCGTTTGGTCCGCGAGGCCTTTCGTCTACAACAAGCCGATTTAGACGGCCTCGATTGCGTCGTGAGGTTAACTCGGTCACCCGGCATGAAACCACTGTGTCTTGAAGAAGCTCGCCGTTTGCTTTCACGAAGCGCCGAATGAATAAGCTCTTGTTGAACTTGCTTGCCGGTTATCGTTACGCGCTCAGCCCCATATTGGGCAAGCATTGCCGTTTTGAGCCGAGCTGTTCCGCCTATGCGCACGAAGCGGTTCAAAAATACGGCGCGTGTCGAGGCACCCGACTCGCGCTCAAGCGTTTAGCCCGCTGTCACCCCTGGTGTGCGGGCGGCTATGACCCCATTCCTTGATTGAAATACATGGACACCCGACGCCTGATTCTGCTGATCGTTTTTTCCTTTTCCATCCTCATGCTGTGGGAGGCGTGGAATCGTCCGATTGCCACACCCGCAGAGACGACCCGGCAGCGTGACGATGTGCCCGCCGCAACCGTTGTTCCGGGGACGGCAGCGCCGACGGCCGCAGGCGCCGTACCGCCAGGCGCTCAGAGCGTCGAGACGTCTAGACAGCTCATTGAGGTTCGCACGGATGTCATGCACGCACGGATCGATCCTTTGGGCGGCAGCATTGTTGAACTCGACCTCATCGGCCACCCGGACATCGTCGATCGTTCCCAATCCTTTGTCCTATTAGGGGTGCATCGAGCCTCGGCTCAGAGCGGATTGATTCGCACCGACACGGCCGGCCCCGCATTGCCGAATCACAAGAGCTTGTTCACCGCCCCCGAGTCTCGCTATCAGTTGGCCGACGGTCAAGACAGCGTGAGCGTCCAGCTCGAAGCCAGCAGTGCCGACGGGGTGAAGTTCGTAAAGACATTCATCTTTCGTCGCGGCGATTACCAAATCGACGTTCGGCACGAGATGATTAACGGCAGTGCTCAGCCGGTTACCGCGCAGAGCTATTTTCACTTAGTACGCGACGGCCAAGAGCCGGAGGGCAGCATGATGATGGCCCCGACCTTCACGGGGCCGGCCGTATACACCGAAGCGGATCATTATAAAAAAATCCCTTTCGGCGATATCGATAAAAACAAAGCGAAGTATCCGGAGCAAGCCGACAACGGCTGGATTGCAATGGTGCAGCACTACTTCGTCGCAGCCTGGACACCACCGGATCAGGTTTCACGGAGCTACTATGTCGAGAAGCTCGATGAGGGTCTGTATCGCGCCGGCCTCAAACTGCCGATGCCGCAAGCGGCGCCCGGGCAGAGCGTTGCCGTAGAAGTTCCGCTTTACGCCGGTCCCCAGGAACAGGAGCGGTTGAGGGAAATCAGCCCCGAACTCGATGTGGTCGTCGACTACGGTTGGCTCAAAGTCATTGCGAAGCCCCTATTCGAGATTCTCAAATTCCTACACGGCTTGTTGGGAAATTGGGGTCTCGCGATTATTGCGCTGACCGTTCTAATCAAGATCGTGTTCTTTCCGCTTTCTGCGGCGAGTTATAAATCGATGGCCAAGATGCGCGTCGTCGCGCCGCGTTTGCAAAAGTTGAAAGAGCAATACGGCGACGATCGCGCGAAAATGAATCAAGCGATGATGGAGCTTTACAAGACGGAGAAAATCAATCCGCTCGGCGGCTGCTTGCCGGTGCTGGTGCAAATCCCGGTTTTCATCGCGCTGTACTGGGTCTTATTGAGCAGCGTTGAGTTGCGGCAGGCGCCCTTTTACGGTTGGATCAAAGATTTAAGCTTGCAGGATCCGCTGTATATCTTGCCTGCCCTGATGATGGTTTCCATGTTCATCCAGACGAAGTTGAACCCCACGCCGCCGGATCCGGTGCAGGCGAAGGTCATGATGATCATGCCCTTCGCTTTCGGGATCATGTTTTTCTTCTTCCCGGCCGGTCTCGTGCTCTATTGGTTGGTCAATAATATTCTGTCGATCGCCCAGCAATGGCAGATCACACGGATGATCGAAGCGAGTCAGGGTAAGCCAGAGGCGAGTGCGAAACGTTGACAGAGACTGCATTGCCGCCATCGCCACCGCGCCAGGTCGCGCCGGGGTCGGGGTCGTTCGCGTCTCCGGGAACAAGCTTGATGCCTTTGCGCGCGCGCTAACGCATAAAATCCCGACCCCGCGCCACGCGACCTACGTTAGCTTTTACGATCAGAGCGACCAGACGATCGATGAAGGCTTGCTCATTTATTTCCCGGCGCCGCATTCCTACACAGGCGAAGATGTGCTCGAACTACAGGCGCACGGCAGCCCTGTCGTTTTGCAAATGTTGCTTCGCCGTTGCCTCGCGCTGGGGGCGCGTCTTGCTGAGCCCGGTGAATTCACGCGTCGCGCTTATCTCAACGACAAACTCGATCTTGCTCAAGCGGAGGCGGTAGCCGATCTCATCGACGCATCCACGGAAAGCGCCGCTCGAGGCGCCGTGAGGAGTTTGTGCGGCGAATTTTCTGCAGTCGTTCAAGCGCTCGTTCAGCGGCTGATTGAATTGCGCATGCTGGTCGAGGCGGGACTGGATTTTCCGGAGGAGGAAATCGAGTCGGCGCATCGCGTCGATCTGCGGGAACGCCTGAACCAAATCGAAACGGCGCTGCAGCGTGCTTTAGCGGCGGCCATACAGGGCAGCTTGCTGCGTAGCGGCTTATCCGTCGTGCTGGCCGGTCAACCGAATGTCGGGAAGTCGAGCCTGCTAAACCGACTGGCCGGGGAAGATCTCGCAATCGTGACGGCGCTTCCGGGTACGACTCGCGATACGGTGCGGCAATCGATTCAAATCGAGGGGGTGCCACTTCACCTAGTCGACACCGCCGGGATTCGCGAGTCGAACGATGAGGTCGAGCAGATCGGTATCGCTCGAACCTGGAGTGAAATCGAGCGCTGCGATCTTTTGCTTCTTATTGTGGATGAAACCAAGGATGAGGGCCCGGAGGATGCGGTATCCGCCCGAATACCGCCTAAGACCAAACGAATTGTTGGACATAACAAGATCGACCTCGTTGGAACGGCTGCATGCGTCGAGCAGATCGGCGAGGTGACGCACGTTTATTTTTCAGCGAAAACGGGTGAGGGCATCGAGGGATTGCGCGAGGCGCTCTTGCAGAGTGCCGGGTGGCGCGAGGGCGTTGAAGATGTTTTCATCGCACGTGAGCGGCATCTGATCGCATTGCGCCGCGCCGCTGAATATTTGAAGGCCGCTGCCGCCGCCAATACGATGATGGAGCTGTTCGCAGAGGAATTGCGCGGCGCACAACAAGCGCTGAACGAAATTACGGGCCATTTCGATGCGGACGATCTGCTTGGGGAAATTTTTTCGCGCTTCTGTATCGGCAAGTGATTGATTATACGAAGAAATAATCCACGTTTCACGTGAAACCATCAAACGCTAGAAATGGCTTGATGTGATTTTTGGGCGTATCATCGCCCCCTTCAGGATTTAAGCCCCATGCAATTTCCCCAATCTTTCGACGTCATCGTCATCGGCGGCGGCCATGCCGGAACAGAGGCGGCATTGGCGGCTGCACGCAGCGGGAGCCGCACGCTGTTGCTTACTCATAGCATCGAAACACTGGGAGCGATGTCCTGTAACCCGTCCATCGGGGGGATCGGCAAAGGCCATCTCGTCAAGGAAGTGGACGCGCTGGGCGGCGCGATGGCGCTGGCGACCGATGAAGCGGGAATTCAGTTTCGGACGCTCAACGCGAGCAAGGGACCCGCTGTACGGGCGACTCGGGCCCAAGCAGATCGCCTCCTCTATAAACAGGCGATCCGGAGTCGCCTCGAAAACCAGCCGAACCTGACGCTCTTCCAGCAAGCGGTAGAGGACTTGTTGATCGAGGGGAACACAGTCAGCGGTGTCGTCACGCAGATTGGCCTACGATTTCGGGCGCCGGCGGTTGTGCTCACCGCCGGGACCTTCCTCGCTGGGCTGGTCCACGTCGGGTTAAAGAATTACCAGGCGGGCCGAGCGGGTGATCCGCCGGCCAACAGCTTGGCGGCACGTTTGCGCGAACTGAAACTGCCCGTCGGTCGATTGAAGACCGGAACGCCACCCCGTTTGGATGGGCGGACGATCGACTTCACGGTGATGACGGAACAGCCGGGCGATGATCCGTTGCCGGTGTTCTCTTTCCGCGGCAGTTCGGATATGCATCCGCAACAGCGATCGTGCTGGATCACGCACACCAATGAGCGGACGCACGACATCATTCGCGCCGGGCTGGATCGTTCGCCCATGTACACGGGTGTGATCGAGGGCGTCGGTCCCCGTTATTGCCCCTCGATCGAAGACAAGATTCATCGTTTCGCCCACAAAAGCAGCCATCAGATCTTCCTGGAGCCTGAAGGTCTCAAGACGCACGAGATCTACCCAAACGGCGTTTCGACCAGCTTGCCCTTCGACGTCCAACTTGAGCTAGTTCGGTCCATCAAAGGTTTGGAGCGCGCGCACATCCTGCGACCCGGCTACGCCATCGAATACGATTACTTTGATCCGCGGGGCCTGAAAACCTCCTTGGAGACCAAGGCGATAAGCGGTTTGTTCTTTGCCGGCCAGATTAACGGGACAACCGGATACGAAGAAGCCGCCGCTCAAGGACTACTCGCAGGGATCAATGCCTCTCTGCAAGTGCAGTCACAGGACAGTTGGTGCCCTCGGCGTGACGAGGCTTATCTCGGGGTCTTGGTCGACGATTTGATTACTCGGGGTGTGTCTGAACCCTATCGTATGTTCACCAGCCGGGCCGAATACCGCCTGATGCTGCGCGAAGACAATGCGGATTTACGCCTTACGGAAACGGGTCGCCGGCTCGGCTTGATCGGGGATGCTCATTGGGACGCGTTTTCACGCAAGCGGGAAGCGGTCGAACAGGAGCGACAACGCCTTGGTTCCACGTGGATCAACCCGCGCTTACTCAGTCCCGATGAAAGCGAACGCGTATTCGGGAAAATGCTGGAGCGTGAATACACGCTACTGGACTTGCTTCGCCGCCCGAACGTGAGCTATGCGAGCTTACATTCCCTGGCTTGTGCAGGAGCAGGCGCGGCTGATCCCACCGTGTCCGAGCAAGTCGAAATTCAAGCCAAGTATCAAGGCTACATCGATCGACAACAGGAGGAGATCGAGCGTCAGGCCGCCCTGGAGGATCGCGCCCTCCCCCTCGATTTTGACTATGCGACGGTACGCGGGCTTTCTATCGAAGTGCAGCAGAAGTTGAATGCTCACAAACCGCAAAGCATCGGGCAAGCCGCGCGAGTTCAGGGGGTAACCCCAGCGGCAATTTCTCTCTTGATAGTCCACTTGAAACGCCACGCTCTCGACCGCCGAAGTGCAGCATGACGCTGTCTGAGCAATTGCATGCCGGCGTGAAAGACTTGGGGCTAAAGCTGGACGAGGACCAGCGCCAACGGCTTCTTAAGTACTTGGCGTTGATGAGTAAATGGAACCAGGTCCACAACTTGACTGCCATTCGGAACCCAGCGGACATGGTCAGCCACCATTTGTTAGACAGCTTGGCTGTCGTCCCTTATGTGGAGGATGGACCGCTGCTCGACGTCGGGAGCGGCGCTGGCCTTCCCGGTATTCCGCTCGCCATTGCCAAGCCCACGCAAGCGATCACGACGCTGGATAGCAATGACAAGAAGTGCGCTTTTATGAGACAAGCTGTGGCAGAACTCAACATTATGAATGTGAGCGTTTGCTTTCACCGAGTGGAAGACTGGAAGCCGAGTAACACTTTCGCCCAGGTCGTGTCCCGCGCTTTCTCTGAATTAAGCAACTTCGTCAAAAGCTGTGCTCACCTGCTGTCGCCCGGGGGCCATCTGCTCGCGATGAAGGGTCAGTTGCCGCGCGACGAAATTGCGCGCCTGCCTACGAATTTCGAAGTGAAACGGATCGAGCCCTTAGAAGTGCCAGGCCTCGACGCGGAGAGACATCTACTGTGGATAGCGGCCAAATGAGCAAGACGCTGGTAATTACGAATCAAAAAGGCGGCGTGGGAAAGACAACGACCAGCGTGAATTTGGCCGCAGGCTTGGCCGAGTCAGGCAAGCGGGTCTTGCTGGTCGACCTGGATCCGCAGGCCAACGCCACCATGGGAAGCGGAATCGACAAGCGAACGCTTGAGCGCACTGTGTATCACGTGCTCTTGGGCTTGGCCGGCGCTGAAGAAGTACGCGTGCGCAGCGAGTCCGGCGGTTTTGATGTATTGCCCTCCAACCGCGATCTCGCCGGCGCAGAGGTGGAAATGGTGGCTTTGCCACATCGCGAATTGCGCCTGAAACGTGCCTTGGCTGAAGTGGCGTCCCAGTACGATTTCATTCTCATCGATTGCCCGCCCGCATTGAGCTTGCTCACCTTGAACGGCCTTGTCGCCGGCGACAGCGTGATGATTCCCATGCAATGCGAGTATTACGCGCTGGAAGGATTGTCGGACTTGGTCAACACCATCAAAAAAGTGCGTGCCAACCTCAACCCAAAAATCGAGATCGAAGGCTTGCTACGGACGATGTTCGATCCGCGCAACATGCTTGCCCAACAGGTATCCGCCCAGCTACAGCAGCACTTCGGCGACAAGGTGTATTCGACCGTAATTCCTCGAAATGTAAGGCTCGCCGAGGCGCCCAGTTACGGCACGCCCGTCATCCAGTTCGATCGCGCCTGTAAAGGGGCGCAAGCGTACGTCGCGCTTGCGCAGGAAATTCTGCAACGGACGCCGCGGGGCGCCGCGATGGCGACGTCCTAGAGGAGCAAAAGTGAATAAAGCAAAAGGACTCGGACGCGGCTTGGCCGCGCTCTTGGATCAAGACGGCATGGATCGGCCCGCGGCGAAGGACTCGGCGAGTGTGCTCGCTATCGATTCCCTTCAGCCGGGCAAATACCAGCCCCGCACGCGCATGGACCAACGGTCACTGGAGGAACTAGCCGCGTCGATCAAAGCGCAAGGGCTGATTCAGCCGATTCTCGTTCGCCGCATCGGCGGCGAACGTTATGAAATCATCGCTGGTGAAAGACGTTGGCGCGCCTCGCGTATTGCGGGACTCAGCGAGGTACCGGTTGTCATTCGAGAGGTGCCAGACCAAGCGGCATTGGCCATGGCCCTCATTGAAAATATCCAGCGAGAGGATTTGAACCCACTGGAAGAAGCACAAGGCATTCACCGCCTAATCGAAGAATTCAAGATCACCCATCAAGAAGCGGCAGAAGCCGTAGGCCGCTCGCGCGCCGGTACGACCAACTTATTGCGTTTGCTGAATCTCAGCAAGCAAGTGCAGCAACTCGTTTTCGAAGGCAAGCTGGATATGGGACATGCGCGAGCTTTGCTTGCCTTGGAAGGCCATCGCCAAGTCGAACTTGCCCAACGCGTGGCAGACGGTGGGCTATCTGTGCGCGAAACGGAACGACTGGTGCAGGAAACACTGCATCCGAAATTGGCCGCAGTGAAACCGAAGGCGCGCCTTAATCGCGACGTTCTCCGCCTGCAGGACGAGATCGCCGAAAAGCTCGGCACCACCGTTCAGCTCAAGCCGGGAAAAAAGGGAAGCGGTAAATTGGTGATCGACTACATGAGTAACGACCACCTGGATGACTTGCTGAAGCGCCTGCTACCGGCGGCTTAATGCGGCACGAAGTTCTCGTCGCCTTGCTGGTCCCGCTCGAAAACTAGAAAATTGTAGTAGCCGCAGTGCTTACCGGTCGGGTAGGTCCGACAAATTGTCGGCCGTGCTTCATAAGCGCCGCAACGGCGCTTATCCTGATCGAAGAAGGTACACATCGATTTGTAGATGTGATCCTGCCGGTGCCGCATGCCCAACTCACCGTCGATGATTTTCGTATAGCGCTTTGCAGCCGATTCTTCGCTGATGCCGAAGTGACGCGCAATGCGCGCGAGGTCGCGCGCGGTGACGGGAATATGTTCGTAGGCACAGCACCAACCGGGACACTTCTCGCAGTTGTAATGCTTCTTGATGGAGATGATTTTTGAGGAAGGCATAAGCTGTTGTAGCGCAAAGACGGCCGAATACTACCCCGGCGCGCGTTACATATCCTTACAAATCGTTACCCCGGACACCCCGCGAGCGAGGCAAGCTTTCCTCACAGCACTTCCTCGGATTTTGGAGAGCATCATGCGCAAATTAATTTTAGCCTTCGGCATCGCGAGTCTCGCACTCGCCGCGCCAGCGGCCATGGCAGGTGGCGGGCATCACCATCATCGCGGCGGTCATAACGATCTGGTTCCGTTCGCTGTCGGGGCGGTGGCGGGCATCGTCATCGGCCAAACCATGGGACAGCCTGTTTACGCTGCTCCCCCGCCGCCGGTTGTTGAATATCGTTACTACCAACCGCCGCCCCGAGTTATCCATCGCCACTACTATGAGCGGCCAAGGGTGTATCACCACTATCACCATAACCGCGATAGATACCGGTATTAGCCGGAGGGTTCACTCAAGGTTCATTAAGAAACGCCGCTGGAAACTCAGCGGCGTTTCTATTTGAAAAGGCACTCGGCGCCGCATCCTCAGAAGCTGTTTGTCATCGGTGATCAAGAAAGAGGCGGTTCCGGCGGCCAAGGCTATAAATTTTTGGTCGTCCGGATCTCGGCAAAGCGGCAGGGCACCTGCTATCGCATCGCCACTTAAAACGTGGCCGTCGTAGAAGGCAAGGACTTGCTCCGGGTCCGTCCGCCCGACAAAGGCCGGATACTGTAAGACGCGCGCAAGCTCTTGTCGCACCGCATCATTCGAGAAAACCTGAATGCGCTGTTGACCCCAAGCGGCCTTCAAGCAATCAAAGCGCTCGTCCTCGAAAATCAATAGCGATACCAGCACGTTCGTGTCCAGCACAACG
>DATEOW010000007.1:0-6109 GCA_035273665.1 Burkholderiales bacterium
CCAAGCGAGGTCTTGCCCACGCCGGGCGGGCCGACGAGGCAGAGGATCGGCGCTTTGACGTTATCCACGCGCGTCTGCACCGCGAGATATTCGAGGATGCGTTCCTTCACCTTCTCCAGACCGTAGTGATCTTTCTCGAGAATTTTTTCGGCCGCAACGAGATCCTTGGAAACCTTGCTCTTCTTCTTCCATGGCAGATTGACGAGCGTTTCGATGTAGTTGCGCACTACAGTGGCTTCGGCAGACATGGGCGACATGAGCTTGAGCTTTTTCAACTCGTTCTCAGCCTTGACGCGCGCATCTTTGGGCATCCGCGCCGTCTTGATGCGCTTATCCATCTCTTCGAGATCAGCGCCTTCTTCACCTTCGCCGAGTTCTTTCTGAATCGCTTTGACCTGCTCGTTCAGGTAATACTCGCGCTGACTTTTTTCCATCTGGCGCTTCACGCGGCCGCGGATACGTTTCTCGACTTGCAGGATGTCGATTTCCGCTTCGAGTTGGCCCAACAGATGATCGAGGCGTTCCTTGACGTCGAACATCTCCAACACTTTTTGCTTCTGCTCTAGCTTAAGCGGAAGATGCGCGGCGATCGTGTCGGCAAGCCGACCGGGTTCTTCAATACCCGCAAGCGAGGTCAGAATCTCCGGCGGGATTTTCTTATTCAGCTTGACGTACTGGTCGAATTGCGCGACGAGCGCGCGGCGCATTGCCTCGACTTCGGTGTTGTCGACTTGATCACGCGGCAGCGGTTTAGCGGTCGCGGCGTAATGTGTGCGTTGATCGCTGATGGATTCGATATGCGCGCGTTGCGCCCCCTCGACGAGCACTTTGACGGTGCCGTCCGGAAGCTTGAGCATTTGCAAAATGTTCGACACACAACCAATGTCGTACATATCTTCGGGCGCAGGCTCATCCTTGGCGGCGGATTTCTGCGCCACTAACAGAATGCTTTTGCCGGCCTCCATGGCGATTTCCATCGCCTTGATTGATTTTGGCCGTCCCACAAACAGTGGGATCACCATGTGGGGAAACACCACCACATCCCGTAGGGGTAAGAGCGGGAATTCAACAGGGTCGGAAGGTAGTTCTTCAGTGCTGGACATGGTCATTCCCAGTAGGCGATATTTCGGAATATGGAGGCACATGCCGCCATGTTCAAGCCATGCGCCTCGAGCCTGAGCGAGGCGCCGTGATCAGGCCGATCCAGCCACCTTCGGCTGGTCGGAGTAAATGAGCAGCGGTTTGCCGTCTCCCAGGATCGTGGGCTCGTCGACAACCACCTTGCTGACGTTTTCCAATGTCGGCAGCTCGTACATGATGTCGAGCAGCACGTGTTCGAGAATAGACCGCAAGCCCCGCGCACCTGTCTTGCGCGCCAAGGCGCGCTCGGCGATGGCATTAAGCCCTTGCGGACGAACCTCCAGATCCACACCTTCCATCGAAAACAGCTTTTGGTATTGCTTGATCAACGCATTCTTCGGTTCGGTAAGAATGCGAATCAACGCGCTCTCGTCCAATTCCCCGAGCGTCGCGACAACGGGCAGACGGCCGACAAATTCGGGAATCAGACCGTACTTAATCAAGTCTTCCGGCTCGGTACCTTTCAGCACTTCGCTGATGTCCTTACCGTTATTCAGGCTGCGAACTTCAGCACCGAAACCGATGCCGGCTTTCTCTGAACGCTGACGGATGATTTTTTCCAGGCCGTCGAAAGCGCCGCCGCAGATGAACAGAATGTTCGTCGTGTCGACTTGCACGAAATCCTGGTTGGGATGCTTGCGCCCGCCTTGGGGCGGTACGGATGCGACCGTGCCTTCGATGAGTTTCAACAACGCTTGTTGAACGCCCTCGCCCGATACATCGCGGGTGATGGAAGGGTTATCCGATTTGCGCGAAATCTTGTCGATCTCATCGATGTAAACGATGCCGCGCTTAGCCTTGTCCACATCGTAGTCGCAGTTCTGCAGCAGCTTCTGGATGATGTTCTCGACGTCCTCGCCGACATAGCCGGCTTCGGTCAGCGTCGTCGCATCGGCGATAACGAAGGGCACATTGAGCAGGCGTGCGAGCGTTTGGGCCAGCAGCGTCTTGCCCGAACCGGTCGGGCCGACCAGAAGGATGTTCGACTTGGCCAGCTCGACCTCATCGCTTTTGGATAGGTGCTTAAGGCGTTTGTAATGGTTGTAGACCGCGACAGCCAGGATGCGCTTAGCGGTTTCCTGTCCGATGACATATTCATCCAGGATGTCGCAAATCTCGCGTGGAGTCGGCAGATCGGTGCGTACGGCTTTGCCGGATTTATCCCCGACCGATTCTTCGCGAATGATGTCGTTGCAGAGCTCGATGCACTCGTCGCAAATGAACACCGAGGGACCGGCAATCAGCTTCCTGACCTCATGCTGGCTTTTGCCGCAGAAGGAGCAATAAAGAAGTTTTTCGCTGCCGCTTTTATCAGACATTTATTGCCCTGTTTCTCAGTCCTAAACTGCCGCCGCTTCGGTACGCGAACTCAAAATTCGGTCGACCAGACCATACTTCATGGCTTCGTTTGCCGAAAGGAAATTATCCCGGTCGGTATCACGTGCAATTTGCTCGATGTTCTGACCCGTGTGCTTCGCCATGATTTCATTCAATTTAGCCTTCAAATAGAGGATTTCACGGGCATGGATTTCGATATCCGATGCTTGCCCTTGGAATCCGCCCATCGGCTGATGAATCATCACTCTGGAATTAGGTAAGCAATAACGCTTCCCTTTCGCCCCGGCGCAAAGCAACAGAGCGCCCATGCTGGCGGCTTGGCCAATGCAAAGCGTGGAAACATCCGGCTTAATGAACTGCATGGTGTCGTAGATCGCCATACCCGCCGTCACCGAACCGCCCGGCGAATTGATATAGAAGCTGATGTCCTTGTCTGGGTTTTCAGACTCCAGGAACAGTAATTGCGCCACGATCAGGTTGGCGGAAACCTCATTCACCGGCCCGACGAGGAAGACGACGCGCTCTTTGAGCAAGCGCGAATAGATATCGTAAGCGCGTTCGCCCCGACCGCTTTGCTCGATCACCATCGGCACGAGACCGAGGCCTTGCGGTTCCGGCATGCTCGATCTTGTTCCACCCATCATCATCATGCTGCATTCCCCATGAGTTGGTCGAAGGCGACCGGCTGATCGACGACCTTTGCGGTTTTCAACACCCAGTCAACGACGTTTTCTTCAAGCGCAAGACTCTCGAATTCAGCAAGACGTTCAGGCTGCGAGTAAACCCATTTTATCACCTCACTTGGGTCCTCATAGCTCTGCGAATGCTCTTCGATATGCGCACGCACCTGCTCTTTCGTCGGTTCGAGCTTGTGGCGTTTGACCAGCTCGTTGAGGATGAGACCAAGACTTACACGGCGCTTCGCGTTGTCTTCAAAGAGCGCCGGTTCGAAGGGTATGCCTTCCACATTCATGCCCTGACGCCGCATCTCTTCTTTGGCATTCTTCGCCAGCTGTTCCTGCTCCATTTGCACCAGGGCCTTGGGCAACTCCACCTGCGTGGATGCCAGTAAAGCTTCCATCACCTTCTGCTTCACTTGCGCCCCAAGACGACGTTTGGCTTCCCGCTCCACATTGCGTTTAACTTCTGCCCGCATTTTCTCCAGATCGCCATCCGGCACACCGAGCGACTGCGCAAATGCCGTATCCATCTCCGGCAGATGCGGGGATTCGACGCGCGAGGCTTTCACCTTGAAGCTGGCGGTCTTACCCGCAACTTCGGCGCTACCGTAGTCATCGGGAAACTGCACGAGGAAGGTTTTTTCCTCTCCAGCGCGGATGCCGCGCACCCCGGCTTCGAAATCCTTGAGCATCCGGCCTTCACCGAGCACGAAGGGGAAGTTATCGCCTTTACCGCCATTGAACTCGACCCCATCGATACTGCCGACGAAATCGATGGTGACACGGTCCCCATCCTCCGCCGGTTTATCCGCTTCATGAAAATGGACGCGCTGCTTGCGGAGGATTTCGAGCGTCTTGTCGACTTCCGCATCGCCAACGGCCAAAGTAGGCCGTTCGATGCTCACATTGGAGAGGTCCCCCGGATTCACGTCGGGATAGACCTCGAATGTGGCAAAAAATTCGAGATGCCCGCTCGCGCTATCGCCTTTGGGCTCGATCTGCGGATAACCCGCAACGCGCAGATTCTGTCCACGGACTGCCTCGCTAAAGGCTTGTCGAACCGCGTCGCCAACGACTTCCCCTCTAATTTGGGGGCCGTATTGCTGCGCGACCATTTTGAGCGGAACTTTGCCTGGACGGAATCCAGGCATTTTGACGGTGCGCGCCATGCGCTTCAGACGTTCATCGACTTTTTGTTCGATTTCGGCAACGGGCACGGCCATGGTCAGGCGACGCTCGAGATGATTCAAGGTTTCAACAGTGCTTTGCATGCGAGGAGAGAGTGAGATGTGATTAAAGATCTGGTGCGAAAGGGGGGACTCGAACCCCCACGCCATAGGCGCTGGAACCTAAATCCAGTGCGTCTACCAATTCCGCCACCTTCGCGCGGGTGTTGCGCAATTCTACTGGATCGACCCCTATACTGTCAGCCGCTCAAGCTATGAAAAGCGCTTGATGTTGCAGCTTTTTCGAAACTCGTCCTCCGTGGCCGTCGATCACTACGAAAATTTCCCCGTCGCATCCGTGTTCCTGCCCAAGGAGTTGCGTCCCGCTGTCGCTGCGATTTACCGTTTTGCGCGCAGTGCGGATGATATCGCCGACGAAGGGCAGGCAACGGCTGACGAGAGGCTGCGGCAATTAGACGACTACAGGGAGGAGCTCCACCGCATTGCGCGCAGCGAAGCGCCACACCGGCTTGAATTCCACACACTCGCAAAGGTTATTCAGCAACACGCGTTGCCGCTCGATGCGTTTTTCGATCTTCTCGATGCGTTTAGCCAAGACGTCGTGAAAAAACGTTATGCAGACTTCGCCGAATTGCTCGACTACTGCCGGCGATCGGCCAATCCGGTCGGGCGGTTGATACTTCATCTTTATCGGGCCGCATCCGAAGAGAATCTCGCGCGCTCGAATGCGATCTGCACCGCTTTGCAACTCATCAATTTCTGGCAAGACATCCGCATCGACTGGCAAAAGGAACGCGTCTATCTCCCTCAGGAGGATCTCAACCGCTTCGGCGTGGGCGAAGAACAAATCGCTTCTGCCCGCATCGATCAACGCTGGCGCGACCTCTTAGGCTTTGAGTCGGAACGCGCAATGGCGATGCTAGAATCGGGCGCCCCTCTTGCACTCGCCCTGCCGGGGCGCATTGGCTTTGAATTGCGCATGGTCGTCCAAGGTGGGCGCCGCATTCTGGAAAAGATATCCGCTCGGGAGGGCGACGTCTTCCGTCATCGGCCGAGGTTGCGGCTCTGGGATTGGCCTCTGATGTTCAGCCGCGCTTTACGGATGTAAAAATCAAGAATGAGTCCGGACGAATATTGCCAACAAAAAGCGGCGCAAAGCGGCTCGAGTTTTTATTACTCCTTTCTCTTCCTGCCGCCTGAACGCCGCCGCGCAATTACGGCGCTCTATGCGTTCTGCCGCGAAGTGGACGACGTTGTCGACGAGTGTGCCGATCTGGGCATCGCGGCGACCAAATTGACTTGGTGGCGGCAAGAAGTGTCCAATCTTTATGCGGATAAGCCGAACCACCCCGTCACCCGAGCGCTGCAACCTTTCATTCGGATTTTCAACATCGAGCAGCAACGCTTGAACGAAATCATCGACGGCATGGAAATGGATTTGCAGCAAACGCGCTATCTCGACTTTCCTTCGCTGCAACGTTATTGCTATCACGTTGCGGGCGTCGTCGGCATTCTCGCGGCGAATATCTTCGGCTATACCCATCCGCAGACCATCAAGTACGCGGAAACGCTCGGCACCGCTTTTCAGCTCACAAACATCATTCGAGATGTGGGCGAGGACGCGCGCAAGGGACGCATCTATCTGCCGGTGAATGAACTTCAGGAATATGGCGTGACGGCCAGTGAATTGTTGAACGCGCGCCACTCGGATAATTTTGGCCGCCTCATGCATTTTCAGATTCAACGGGCACAGCATTACTACAC
>DATEOW010000008.1:0-8539 GCA_035273665.1 Burkholderiales bacterium
GTCGGCGCCTCCCTTGAGCGCATGCGCAGCGTTGGTCGCAAGATTCATCATGATTTGATGAATCTGCGTCGAATCGGCTAATACCATCGGCAGGTTCGATGAATAGCGCGCACGGATCGATATCGCTGCCGATAGGCTGGAACGCAGCAATTGCAGGGCTTCTTCGATCACCGGCTGCAATGGCGTCGGTTTGCGCGCGCTTTCCTGTTGACGTGCAAAACTCAAAATCTGCCGCACGAGTTCGGACGCGCGCTTGCCGGCCTTATCGATCTCCCGCAAGCTCGGGTGCGCTGGATGATGTAAACCCAAGTCTTCGAGTGCGAGGCGCACATTGCCGCTGATGGCATAGAGAATATTGTTGAAGTCGTGCGCAATGCCGCCGGCCAGTGTTCCAAGCGCTTCCATTTTCTGCGAGCTACGATGGGCCTCTTCGGCGCGTTTTCGCGCGGTAATGTCGACAACCGTTGCAAGCACAAAATGACCTTCGGCGGTCTGGAGGGGATTCAGGCCGATTTCGATCGGGAACTCGGTGCCGTCTTTGCGGAGGCCGCGTAGATCACGACCGGCGCCCATTGCACGCGCGTCTGCGGAACCGGCATACCCCCTTCGATAGCCGCTGTGACGCTCGCGAAGAGAATGCGGAATGAGATTTTCGATGGACATGCCAAGCAGTTCTTCGCGTGGATAGCCAAAAGCCGTCTCAAGCGCGCGATTCACCAGCACGATGTGCCCTTCGGCGTCGACCATGACGACGCCATTGGGCGCGGATTCGACCACGAGGCGAAATTGCTCCTCTTCTCGCCGGAGCGCGGTTTCCATGGCTTTGCGCTGTGTGATGTCCACGACGGTTGCCAGCACCATGTCACCGGCTTCACTGCGCAAAGGATTGAGCCCGATTTCGATCGGGAACTCCGTACCGTCCTTACGTCGGCCACGCAGCTCTCGGCCCACCCCCATCGACCGTGCTTCGGGACGTGCGGCGAAGGTTTTACGGTTGAGAACATGCTGCTCTCGTAAATCGACCGGCAGGAGCATTTCAATGCGCTGCCCCACCAATTCGCCGCTGTCGTATCCGAAAGCCCGCTCCAGTTCGCGGTTGACCAAATTAATGCGGCCGGATCGATCGACCATCACCACGCCATAGGGGGCCGACTCGATAGCGAGCCGAAAACGCTCATCGCTGAGCGATTCGGCTGGAGCAGCGCGATCGGCAGCTTTGAGTCGCTGCCAAATACGGCGAAGACCTGGGCTCTTCATCCGCTTCCTTTTAAGCTGGCGTGCTTCAACATAGGTGCATCCGCCCCCTTTGCACAGTTTAATCGGCGGTAATCATTACTTATTTAACGCGCCTGCCCTGCTTTGGAACGGAATGAGCGGTCAATTGCTCCCGGACCCCTAACCGCACGGCTGTCGGAATCGAATGAGAATCTGGTTTGGCCCCGGCTCGCGGCATAACGGTTGCTCAAGAACATTATGGCCCGAGTCATCGACCACGACACTCAACAAGCGCGCAATGCGCCAGCGGAAGCCGAAGCCGAAGCGCTCCAAAAGCTAGCGTGGTTGCTGGACAGTTCTATTCCCATTCCCGGCACGCGTATGCGGGTTGGAATCGATGCCTTGATCGGCTTGATCCCGGGCCTTGGCGATCTCATCGGTGTTTTTCTGTCGGGTTATATCGTGCGCGAGGCTTGGCGGCTCGGGGCACCCAAGAGCGTTTTGATGCGCATGGCTTTTAACGTAGCCGTCGAAGGCGTAGTCGGCGCAATTCCCTTCTTCGGCGATCTGTTCGACGCGGCCTGGAAAGCCAATCAACGCAATGTGCGGCTATTGCAAACGCATTACGCGGACCCGCGCAAGAGCACCCGTGCGAATCAACTCTTTCTCGTGAGCTTGGCCTTCGCTTTCGTACTCTTACTCGCATTGATGACTGCAATAGGGGCTGCAGTGTGGGCGCTGCTGCGGCAGAGCTTTGGTGGCTGAGATGGCGTCTGACACAAGCCCGGTTAGCGTCAACCATGCAGCGGCGCCATTGGTCGAAGCCTTAGTGCGCGACGCCCTATCCCTTCGACTTGCGGTTCAACGGCTGCCTAACGGTTGCACGCTGATTGATGCCGGCGTGTCTTGTCCCGGCGGTTTGCAAGCAGGACAACGTATCGCAGAGATCTCACTCGCCGGACTGGGGCAGGTCACGCTGATTGCCGGCAGTGTTTTATCGAACTGGCCTTGGCAGGTTGTGGTCCACACACGCAACCCGGTGCTCGCATGCATCGCCAGTCAGATGGCCGGGTGGCGATTGAGCGATCGATCAAAGCGCTTTGAAGCGATCGGCTCCGGCCCTGCGCGGGCATTGGTCGCCAAGGAAAAAGAATTCGCGCGCGTTCACTATGAGGACGACGCTTCGATCGGCTGCCTTATCTTGGAGACGGACACCTTGCCGCCCGAATCGGTCGCGGCATCCATAGCGGCAGACTGCGATATCGATCCCCGCAAGTTGACCTTGATTGTCAGTCCCACTCAATCCTTGAGTGGGGTGGTGCAAATTGCCGCTCGAATCTTATCGACCGCCCTGCTGAAAATGCAGGAAAGCGATCTGCCGATTAATTGTGTCGTCGATGCGATCGGTAGCGCCCCACTACCGCCGGCAGGCGGAAGCAGTGAACTGGCGATGGGACGGACCAATGACGCGCTGCTGTACGGCGGTCAGGTGCATTTATTCATTCGAGGAAATGACGCGCTCGCGGAACGCATCGCACAGCGGGTCCCAAGCAGGAGCTCAAAGGACTATGGGCGGCCCTTCGCCACGCTCATTCAAGAGGCAGGGGGCTTCTATAAAATGGATCCTGCTTTATTTGCCCCGGCGATGGTGATTGTCACCTCACTCGACAGCGGACGCAGTTTTCACGGTGGGCAGTTTAATGCGACGCTGCTCGAAGAAAGCTTCGGTCGAGCTTAGTTGGAGGGGGTTATTCTTTGTTACAAGATCGCCGTGGCGGCGGCGCTAGGTTACAGGCTCTAGCGTTCGAGAACTTCCTTCGTCTCGGTGAAATCCTCATCAACCGCTAGATTCTCATAGGCGGGCGATTCCACTTCAGCATCGAAGCGCTGATAGAGCTTCTCGTCGTAAGACATCATCCCGGGGGGCTGGGTGGGGAAGCTTAGAATTTGGCCTCGTCCCTCGCTGACGTCGGTGCGAGCGAGATATTCCAAATCGAACAATTCCTCGTCTTGCTTCAGTACGTGGACAGACATTGTGAAAACCTTCAATGAAGAGTTACAAGCGATAGATTAGATCAACTCAACGCGCGAAGGTTGCGTGCGCCGTGGGTCCCGTGAGAAAAGACACCCGCTTCACGCAATTTGAACTATTTGAGCCATGAATACTGCGCGCGTCAAATTAATTTTGACGCAACGCCATTGCCGGTGAATGCACCGGCAATGGCGAGCTGGCGTCAGGGCGAGGTGCTGCCGCTGGTAGCACTACCCGACGAGGAGGGAATCGGATCCAACTGTTGTTGGGTCGTAGACCCCGTTTGGCTACTCATATCGCCGCTTGCGCCCGGGCTCGTGGCGCTGCCGGAATAGGTGGCGCTACCGCCGGTCGACCCCGACCCTTCCATGGAAGATTGCGGTGAAGCGTTATCGTTCTCCCGGTCACAACCGGTCAGGGCTATCAGCCCAAGCGCCGCGAGTGCGGCAATGGCAGTTCTTTTCATGTCGATCTCCTATCGGTTGGGAGCTGCAGACGGCAGCCACCCCGCATTCGCTGCAAATCATGATCCCAACAGCGACCGCCTGCGCTAAGCCCCTGGAAAATGTAAAAAAATTGTGTCTGCCGAAGAGAAGTCCGAATTTCGGGCGGGATTTCCCATTTCCGGCGCCCAGAAACCGATCCGTTGTCTACACTACGGCCTCGGCGGCGGCGGCACCATATCGACAGCGATTACGAGAGGCAATGCAATGCACGAACAAAAGTGGCCGGACAAAATTTGGGTTGTCCGCCATGGTCAAAGCGCGGGAAATGTGGCACGCCACGAAGCCGAAGCCGCGAAGCTACCGCTGATCGATATTGCGACGCGAGACGTCGACGTTCCCCTCTCTCCCCTGGGCGAGGAACAGGCTCGTGCGCTCGGCCGCTGGTTTGGCGACATGCCCGAGGCCCAAAAGCCTACTGTCGTTTTATATTCACCCTATGTCCGCGCCCGGCGAACGGCCGAATTGGTGCTCGAGACCGCCGGCATCGACCCCGATGAGATCACTTTTCACGTGGACGAAAGATTGCGTGAAAAAGAATTTGGGCTCCTGGACCGTTTAACCCAAACCGGCATCGCCTTGAAATATCCGGAACTGCACGAACAACGCAACCGCGTAGGCAAGTTTTATTTCCGCCCCCCGGGAGGGGAGAGTTGGTGCGACGTGATTCTTCGATTGCGCAGCGTCCTCGATACGATGACCCGGGGCTATCGCGGGGAAAACGTGCTCATTGTGGCGCATCAGGTCGTCGTCAATTGTTTCCGCTATCTCTTCGAACGTATGGACGAAGAAAGCATTTTGCAAGCGGATCGGATGCTGGATGTCCCCAATTGCAGCGTGACTTCCTATGTGTTCGATCCCAATCGCGGACGTAAGGGCAAGCTTGTTCCGGAGCTCACGCACTTCGTCGCGCCGCTGGAGTTGGCCGGCGCATCCATTACCGCCGAGCCGGACGTTCCCGCCGCACCTAAAGCCTGAGACAGCCATCTTGCGGCCTGTCCCTTGCTCGCCAAGCCAGCGATGAACGGCGAGGACTTCCCCCATGTACTGATCGTCGGCGGCGGTTTCGCCGGTTTATGGGCGGCACAAACGCTCGATGGCGCGCCTGTCCGCATTACGCTGATCGATCGTCACAATCACCATCTCTTCCAGCCGCTGCTTTATCAAGTCGCAACGGCCGGCTTGTCCGCACCCGATATCGCGGCACCGTTGCGGCATATCTTTCGGCGGCAACGCAACGTGCAGGTCTTCCTCGCGGAAGTGCGGCATATTGACTCGAACGCACGCGCCGTTCTCCTGAACAACGGCGCGACGCTCAACTATGACTATCTGGTGCTCGCCGCTGGCGCGACGCACGCGTACTTCGGCCATGACGAATGGGCAACGGCGGCACCGGGTTTGAAAACACTGGAAGATGCGCTCGATATCAGAGGTCGACTGCTGCTGGCGTTTGAACGGGCTGAACTGGAGAAAGATCCTCGCATACGCGAGGCATGGTTGAGCTTCGTCGTGGTGGGTGGCGGGCCGACGGGTGTGGAATTGGCCGGCACTTTGGCGGAAATCGCGCGGCACACCTTGCGTAACGATTTTCGCAACATCGATCCGGCAACGGCAAAGGTGCGTTTGGTTGAAGCCGGCCCACGCGTGCTTGCAGGCTTCCCTGAGGAACTGTCGCGCAAGGCGGAAGCGCAGCTGCGCAAACTTGGTGTCGAAGTGCTGGTCGGCTAAGCAGTGGCGCATATCGATGGTTTGGGCGTTCGATTCGGCGGCGAAGATGTGCCCGCGCGCACGGTATTGTGGGCCGCCGGCGTTGCCGCCTCGCCTTTAGCCAAGGCGCTCGGCGTCCCGCTCGATCGAGCCGGCAGAGTATTGGTTGAAGCGGATTTGCGCGTACCGGGGCATCGCGAGATTTTTATTGCCGGCGATCTGGCTTCGCTTCAACAAGATGGGAAACCGGTGCCCGGTGTCGCCGCCGCCGCGAAACAAATGGGCGCTTATGCGGCAAAAGCGATCTGCGCCGACCTGAACGGAAAAGCGATCAAGCCTTTTCGTTATCGCGACGTGGGCTCGCTCGCCACGATTGGCCGCAAAGCGGCGGTGGTCGATTTGCGAGGGTTCAAGCTATGGGGATTGCCCGCCTGGATGTTCTGGCTTTTTATCCACGTTTTCTTTCTGATCGGATTCAGAAACCGCATCATCGTCATGATCGATTGGGCCTGGTCCTATTGGACTTATCAGCGTAACGCACGAATCATTCTCGATCCTCCCGAAGAGAAGACACCCCGCTGACGTACAATCCCGCTTGCACCATGTCTGCTTCCTTTCTCCCCGTCAGCATTCCCGATCATGAGATCGAATACACCGCCATTCGTGCACAAGGCGCGGGCGGACAAAACGTCAACAAGGTCAGCAATGCGGTTCATCTGCGCTTCGACATTCGAGCGTCTTCATTGCCCGAGCATACGAAAGCCCGTCTGCTCGCGCTCGGCGACCGGAGGATCAATTCCGACGGCATCGTCGTCATCAAGGCACAACAGTTTCGCAGTCTGGAAAAAAACCGCGATGAAGCCCGCGCGCGTCTGATGGAATTGATCGGGCGCGCTGCGTTTGTTCCCAAAACACGCCGTGCAACGAAACCCACGCATGGCTCACAACTGAAGCGTCTGGACAGCAAGATCAAGCGCGGACAAATCAAAGCGCTACGCGGACGCGTCGTCGAATGAGCCAATGGCTACTTTGAAATTGAACAAGTTGCCGCCTGCGGCACGCAACAAAAAAGAGACGAAAAAGACAGCAGACGATGTGCCGCCTGCCAGTGTCGGCCGCCGCGCGCGCGCAGGGAAGTTCGAAAAGAAAGGCGCAGTGATGTCCGCTGCGCCCAAAAAAGATTCGTCACCGCCATCGTCGCCCACGCGAAGCACCGAAACAAACAGGGACCTCCGGTCACGAAGCAAGTCGCCGGCGAAACAAACTACGCGGCCGGCGCCTCCGACGCCATCGGCGCAAAGTATCGAAGTGCGCAAGGAGCATCCCGAAGGGAGCTTGCGTCTTTCGAAACGCATGAGTGAACTCGGTCTCGCTTCCCGACGCGAAGCGGACGAATGGATCGAGCGCGGCTGGGTACGCGTTGACGGGAAGGTAGTCGCGGAACTGGGCGCGCGCGTCCTTCCTGATCAAGAAATCAGCATCGACCGCCGGGCAGGCAATGAACAAGCACAGCGCGTCACGATTCTTCTCAACAAACCGCTTGGGTACGTCAGCGGGCAAGCCGAAGACGGGCATCAACCGGCGATCAAACTTATTCTGCCGGCCAATCACTGGCAAGACGATCCCAACCGCATCCGCTTTCAGCGCGAGCACTTGCGCAGCCTTGCCCCCGCGGGGCGATTGGACATCGATTCGGTCGGACTGCTCGTACTGACACAGGACGGCCGTATCGCCAAGCAGCTCATCGGGGAAGATTCGACGATCGAAAAAGAATATCTAGTGCGCGTCGAATACACGGGTACGGGCCGCTTTCCCGACGAAAAGCTCGCATTGCTCAATCATGGTCTCGAACTGGATGGCGCTGCTTTATTGCCCGCGCAAGTGGAATGGCAAAACGAAGATCAGTTGCGATTCGTATTGCGCCAAGGGAAGAAGCGGCAGATCCGTCGCATGTGCGAAATGGTCGGCTTGAAGGTGACGGGCCTTAAGCGTATCCGCATCGGCAAAGTCGTTCTTGGCGATCTTCCGCCGGGGCAATGGCGCTACTTGCGTCCGGACGAAAGTTTTTGAACCGCTAGTTGCGCGGCGGCCGCAAGGGTAGGCTGAAAGAGAAAATAGCGCCCTCGCCCTCTTTTGCCTCTGCGGACATGTGGCCACCATGCTTGTGGACAATACGTTGTGCAATGGCTAAGCCGACGCCGGTCCCTTCGAACTCGCTTTGTTTGTGCAGACGCTGAAACACGCCGAAAAGCCGGTCGACGAATCGTGCGTCAAAACCCACTCCGTTATCTTGAACCCGATAAATACATTCATCTTCGATCGTCGACGCGGAGATTTCCACTCGGGGCGCATCCTGTTTGGAAGAAAATTTAAAGGCATTGTCGATCAAATTCTTCCACACCTGGGCCACAAGCGCGCGATCGCCGGAAACGGAGGGCAAATCGCCGACGTTCACTTGCGTGGCATGCAGGCCGCTTTCTTCTCTCACTTGCTGCACCACTTCTTCGACCAGGGTACGCATATCGAAGGGTGCACGACTCACATGCGCGCGGCCCAGCCGCGCGTAGCTCAGTAGACCGTCGATCAGTTGGCGCATGTTGTTCGCGCCGGAAGAAATCTTCTGCAATAGGAAGCGCGCCTCTTCGTTCAACGCTTCCTTATGCTCTTGCTCCAGGATATGGGAGAAGCCGGTGACCGCCCGAAGCGGCGCCCGCAAGTCGTGCGACACGGAGTAGACAAAGGTTTCCATATCCGCATTGATGGCGCTGCGCTCGGCGACTTCTCTTGCAAGATTCGTATTCAATGCTCGAATCTCCTCTTCCGCTTTACGGGCGGCGGAACGGTCAATCAAAACGCAGATATAGGCCTGCGCTTTCGCGCGAAAAATAACGGCCGCAATCCGCGCCTCGTAATGGCGGCCCATTGAGGTGTCGAAATGCCGTACCAACATCGGCGAGCGAGTGAGGGTTTCCACAAATTCCGCGGGCGACAATGACAAGCGCTCCAACAACGCCGGCATGTGCGCGTCGGGTTCCGGACTGCCCAGCATGCCTTCTAGCATTTGGTTGCAGCGAATATGGCG
>DATEOW010000009.1:0-6776 GCA_035273665.1 Burkholderiales bacterium
CCGAATACGAGTAAATCAGTCAACGAGTTCGTCCCCAGCCGATTGGCGCCATGCACCGAGGCGCAGGCGCATTCGCCTGCAGCATAAAAACCGGGAACGATTGTGTTTGGCCCGGCGCTGCCCGGAATCACCACCTCGCCCAGATAGTTCGTCGGAATGCCGCCCATTTGGTAGTGCACCGTCGGCACTACCGGGATGGGTTCTCGCGCCGGATCCACGTTCGCGAATTTGCGCGCGATTTCGCGAATCCCCGGCAGACGTTTCTCGATGACTTCAGGTCCCAGATGATCGAGCTTCAGCAACACGTGATCGCCCATCGGTCCGCAGCCACGGCCTTCCTTCATCTCCGTCGCCATTGCGCGGGAAACGACATCGCGGCTCGCCAAATCTTTCGCGGTCGGCGCGTAGCGTTCCATGAAGCGCTCGCCATTCTTGTTGAGCAGGTAACCGCCCTCGCCCCGAACGCCTTCAGTGATGAGCACGCCTGCGCCGGCGACGCCGGTCGGGTGGAATTGCCAGAACTCCATATCCTCAAGCGGAATACCCGCACGCGCCGCCATGCCCGCGCCGTCGCCCGTGTTGATAAACGCATTCGTCGTCGCCGCGAAAATCCGTCCGGCCCCACCGGTGGCGAACAAAGTGGCGCGACCCTGCAGCACGTAGACCTCGCCGGTTTCCATTTCCAACGCGGTCACGCCCAGCACGTTGCCTTGCTGATCGCGTATCAGATCAAGCGCCATCCACTCGACATAGAAATGCGTGCGCGCCCGTACATTGCGCTGGTAAAGCGTGTGCAGCATCGCATGGCCTGTACGGTCGGCGGCGCAGCAAGATCGTTGCACCGCAGGACCTGCGCCTAAATTCTGCATGTGGCCGCCGAACGGGCGCTGATAGATCGTGCCGTCTTCGTTGCGGTCGAAGGGCATGCCGAAATGTTCGAGTTCGATCACCACTTCCGGCGCCGTGCGACACATGAACTCGATAGCGTCCTGATCGCCCAGCCAATCGGACCCCTTGACGGTGTCGTACATGTGCCATTGCCACGAATCCGGTCCCATGTTGCCCAGGGCTGCGCCGACGCCGCCCTGCGCTGCGACCGTGTGCGAACGCGTCGGAAAAACTTTGGACAGCACCGCGACTTTCAAGCCCGCTTCGGCTAACTGCAACGCCGCGCGCAAGCCCGCGCCCCCTGCGCCTACGACGATCACATCGAATTGTCGAATTGCTAGCGCCACGCCTCAGCTCGTCCAGAGTATTTGTGCGGCCCACCCTGCGTACGCAAGCAAGGCAATGGCGACCATCATGAATAACGCGAGCCGAAGGCCGGCAGGCTTGATGTAGTCCATGAGGATGTCGCGCATGCCGACCCACGAGTGATAAAGCAAGGCGAGAAAACAAATCATTGTCGCCAGACGCAGCCACCCTTGGCCGAAAAACGCGCGCCAAGCGTCATAGCCCGCAGGTTGTGTGAGACCCAGCGCGATCAGAAAGAGCACGGTGTAGGCGACGATGAATACAGCCGTCAGACGCTGTGCGATCCAATGGCCGGTCCCGTGTGGCGCCGCGAAGAGTGTGCGTTTCACAGCAGGAAAGCCCAGATCATCAACAAACTGATTGCCGGACTGAGCCAAACGACAACGCGAGCACTCGCACGCGCCGTATGCAAATCGCTCCCCAGATGCACATCCAGGAGCAGTAGGCGTATGCCTGACAAGGTGTGTTGCACAAAGGCCCAGATGACGCCGCAAAAAATAAGCTTCGCGAGCGGATGACGCAAAACCTGCATCAATGACGCGAAACTGTCGGGCGAGCGCAAACTGATCTGAAGCAAATAGAGGATCGCGGGAATGAGTAAAAACAGCATCGCACCGCTGATACGGTGCAGGATGGAAACAATACCGGGAAGCGGTAGATTGAAAAGACTGAGGTTGTACCAGATCGGACGTCTTTTCTTCAGCGCGGATTGGGGCATCGGTCCTCGGGTTCGAACGAATCTGGATTTAGTGATTGCTTAGAGCAGCTTGACCGCGCGA
Organism: Burkholderiales bacterium; assembly: GCA_035273665.1. Classification (GTDB taxonomy): domain Bacteria; phylum Pseudomonadota; class Gammaproteobacteria; order Burkholderiales; family SG8-39; genus DATEEW01. Next base: position 2,034 of record DATEOW010000009.1, read on the forward strand.
CATCTCCTCAAGCCGAAGCGATGGATTATAAACAACCCCGCCCTGCTTGGGGCCATTCCGGCAATTTCGCGCGTTGACGCTCGGACATTGGCCGCCTAAACTCAGCTCATCTTTGCGCATTGCATCGGCCATTGCCCCACAATCGATAGCCGCCTCGCTTTTTAGCCCTTCCGGAGTTTGATTCATGTCCAAAACCCCTGTACGCGTCGCCGTCACGGGCGCCGCCGGCCAGATCGGTTATAGCCTTGTCTTTCGTATTGCCAGCGGGGAAATGCTGGGCAAAGACCAGCCTGTCATTTTGCAGTTACTCGAAACGACGCCCGCACTGAATGCGCTGAAAGGCGTCGTCATGGAATTGGACGATTGCGCCTTTCCTTTACTCGCCGGCGTTGTGCAAACCGACGATCCGCGCCTTGCATTCAAAGATGCGGATATTGCGATACTCGTGGGTGCGCGTCCGCGCTCCAAAGGCATGGAGCGGCGCGATTTGCTCGAAGCGAATGCGCAGATTTTTACGGTGCAAGGCAAGGCATTGAACGAAGTTGCCCAGCGCAATATAAAAGTTCTCGTCGTCGGCAACCCCGCCAACACAAACGCGTACATTGCCATGCGTAGCGCGCCGGACTTACCGCCGGAAAACTTCACCGCCATGTTGCGGCTCGATCACAACCGCGCGCGCTCGCAGCTCGCTGCGAAAAGCGGCAAACCGGTAGATAGCGTGGAAAAGCTGATCGTCTGGGGCAATCACTCGCCCACGATGTATCCGGACTATCGTTTCGCCACCATCGGCGGATCGCCCGCACCGGCGACGATCAACGATGAGACTTGGTATCGCGACACTTTCATTCCGACTGTCGCGAAACGCGGCGCGGCGATCATTGAAGCGCGCGGCCTCTCCTCCGCCGCGAGTGCGGCGAACGCAGCGATCGATCATGTGCGCGATTGGGTGCAAGGCACGAACGGCAAATGGGTCACGATGGGCATACCGTCGAAGGGTGCCTATGACATTCCCGAAGGCATCGTATACGGCGTTCCTGTCACCTGCGAGGCGGGTCGATACAAACTCGTCGAAGGCCTGGACATCGATGCCTTCAGCCGCGAACGCATGGATGTCACCCTCAAGGAATTGCTGGAAGAGCGTGAAGGCGTAAAACACCTGCTTGTTTGATTCCCTCCGTTTTTTAATTTTTTTCTTCGACGGCTATGCCCCACAACACATTCAACACCTTGCAAAGCTTCAAGCTCGGCGCGGGCAAAACCGGGCAGTTCTATTCCCTTCCCGCGCTGGAAAAGGCGCGCCTCGGTCGAATTTCGCGTCTGCCGGTTTCGATTCGCATCGTGCTCGAAGCGGTGTTGCGCAATCTCGACGGCAAGAAAATTACCGAACAGCATGTGAAGCAGCTTGCCGGATGGCAGCCCAATACTTCGCGCGTCGATGAAATCCCTTTCGTCGTTGCGCGCATTGTGCTGCAGGATTTCACCGGCGTACCGCTGCTTGCCGATCTCGCCGCGATGCGCGGCGTGGCCAAGCGCATGGAAAAAAATCCGAAGCTGATCGAACCGCTGGTGCCCGTGGATCTCGTGGTGGACCACTCGGTGCAAGTCGATAATTACGGCAATCGCAATGCGCTCGATCTGAATATGAAGCTCGAGTTTCAGCGCAACCGCGAGCGGTATCAATTCATGAAATGGGGCATGCAAGCCTTCGATACCTTCAAAGTGGTCCCGCCCGGTATCGGCATCGTGCACCAGGTGAATCTTGAACATCTCGCACGCGGCGTGCATCAAAAAGACGGCGTGTTCTACCCCGATACGCTCGTGGGTACCGATAGCCACACGACCATGATCAACGGCATTGGCGTCGTCGGTTGGGGCGTTGGCGGCATAGAGGCCGAAGCCGGCATGCTCGGTCAACCGGTTTATATGCTCACACCGGATGTCGTCGGGGTGCATCTCAAAGGCAGATTGCGCGGGGGTGTAACCGCCACCGATCTGGTGCTGACCATCACGGAAATGTTGCGCAAAGCGAAGGTGGTCGGGAAGTTCGTCGAGTTCTTCGGCGAGGGTGTCGAGAATCTGCGCGTACCCGATCGCGCCACGATCGCGAACATGGCGCCGGAATATGGTGCGACCATCGGCTTCTTCCCCGTGGACGATAGAACGATCGACTACTTCAAAGGTACGGGGCGAACGCAAGAGGAAATCGACAATTTTGCGGCGTACTTCAAAGCGCAAAAGCTTTACGGCATTCCGAAGCTAGGAGAAATCGACTACAGCAGCATGATCGAGTTGGACCTCGGGAAAGTGACCCCCTCGCTATCCGGACCGAAGCGGCCGCAGGATCGCATTGAAATCGGCGAAGTCAAACAACAATTCACCGAGCTATTCGCCGCACCCATCGCGCAGAACGGCTTCAACAAGAAACCGGAAGACCTAAACAAGCGCTTCCTCACGCGCGATGGCGTCGACATCGGTTCGGGCGACATTCTTATCGCCGCGATTACCTCCTGTACCAATACGTCGAATCCCGGTGTGTTGCTCGCAGCCGGCTTGCTCGCCAAGAAAGCGGCCGAGCGTGGACTGACGGTAAAGCCGCACATCAAGACTTCGCTTGCGCCGGGATCGCGTGTCGTCACCGAATATCTACGCAAAGCGGGCTTGCTCGCCTGTCTAGAGAAACTCGGCTTCTATCTCGCGGGTTATGGTTGTACGACCTGCATCGGGAACTCCGGCCCGCTGGCTGAACCGATTGAAGAAGCCATCGTACAAAACGATTTGATTTGCGCCGCCGTCCTCTCGGGCAATCGCAACTTTGAAGCGCGCATCCACGCCAACATCCGCGCGAACTTTCTCGCGTCGCCGCCCTTGGTGGTTGCGTATGCGATCGCCGGCACCATGCTCAAAGATTTAATGACCGAGCCGCTGGGCAAAGATCCGAAAGGCAAGGATGTATGGATCGGCGATGTCTGGCCCAGCGAAGAAGAAGTACAGGCCTGCATGAAATATGCGATGGACCCGCCTACCTTTCAGCGGCTGTATAGTAATTTCAGTGAAGGCAATCCGCTGTGGCAGGAAATCAGCGCAGCGACGGGGGAGGCCTACAACTGGCCGAAGTCGACTTACATCGCCGAGCCGCCTTTTTTCGAAACATTCGGCATGCAGCCCAGCTCGATTGCTGAAGTGCGCAATGCGCGCATCCTCGCGCTTTTCGGCGATTCGATTACCACCGACCATATCAGTCCGGCCGGCGCGATCAAAGAAACATCGCCCGCCGGTCAATACCTGATCAAGAACGGTGTGATCAAAGCGGACTTCAATAGCTACGGCGCGCGTCGCGGCAATCACGAAGTCATGATGCGCGGCACCTTCGCCAATGTGCGCATCAAAAACATGATGCTGCCGCCGAAACCGGACGGCTCCCGCATCGAAGGCGGCTATACGCTCTTTCAACCTTCGGGCGAACAAGAGTTCATCTACGACGCCGCAATGCGCTATATCGAACAGGGCACCCCGACGGTGATTTTTGCGGGCGAAGAATACGGCAGCGGTTCCTCCCGCGATTGGGCAGCGAAGGGGACGCAATTGCTCGGTGTCAAAGCGGTGATCGCGCGCAGCTTCGAGCGCATTCATCGTTCCAACCTCGTCGGCATGGGTGTGCTGCCCTTGCAGTTCAAAGGCGAAGACTCCGTCGAATCGCTGGGCCTCATCGGCAACGAGGTCGTCGACGTTCTCGGCGTGGGCAAAGACTTCAAGCCACAGCAAGACGTAACGCTGCGCATCAAACGCAGCGATGGCTCAACCCAGGAAGTGAACGTACTACTGCGGATCGATACGCCGATTGAAGTGGACTACTACAAACACGGCGGCATACTGCCTTTCGTGCTGCGCGGACTCTTAGCTGCGTGAGTGTTTAGCCGAGTAGCTACTGCTCGAAAATTGCGCAATAAAAAAAGCCGGCTTTGCAGCCGGCTTTTTCATTTTGAAATCTGTGCCGCTTATTCTTGCGGTCGAATGTTCGAAGCTTGTTTACCTTTTGGACCCGTGGTGATGTCGAAGTCGACGCGCTGATTTTCCTTCAGGCTCTTGAAACCTTTGCCTGTGATTGCGGAGAAATGCGCGAACAAGTCTTCACCGCCGCCATCGGGGGTAATGAAGCCATAACCTTTTTGATCGTTGAACCACTTAACCACACCAGTTGCCATGAGTACTGCTCCTTAATACTGAAAGATAAACGGGCGACCGCCCACCTGCGAGAACTTCAAGGAGTAGGAAACCCACGACCTTCGTGCCGCGCCACGCGGCGTCTTCGGACCAGCATACATCGCTGCTTGAGGACTCAGCAGGCCCGTTATACCCGCGGCTACTTGGCATCGTCAAGAACAAAAATAGCGCGCCCGCAGGCCCGAGAATTGCGCGACGCCGGGGGTGAATTCGCCTAGAAATCAGCAGGCTAGTTAGGTACGAGCTGTTGCGCCCACATCTGGGCGACCGCCCCTAAAGACTGCTCGGATGACGCGCTATATCGCGTCGGGTCAACCACCACGTCATAGCTCACATCCTTGCGACCACCGGCGCCGGCGAACATGCCGATGACGTTAATTGCAGTTTGAACCACGGCGGTCGCGGTATCGGTGGTGTTCGTGATCGAGAGCACACCGCTATCGGCAGGTTGAATCGTCCGCGTCAGGCCCATGCTCGGCAGGCCCAGGAAATTCCAGTCCGCCGGCACCCAGAGGGTCTCCG
>DATEOW010000010.1:0-9026 GCA_035273665.1 Burkholderiales bacterium
GGTTGAACGGCCGCCGGCCAAATCGTCGGCCGCGCCGATTCGAGTAAAGATCTGGTCGATGCTGCCCATTGTCGCTGCGCGAGCGGGAACGTAGCTGCCGATATGCGCGAGTAAGGCAATGAGCGCTACCTGGCGCATGTACGTGGATTTGCCGCCCATGTTGGGGCCGGTGATCAGCAGAAGACGGCGAGTAGGGGAGAGCTTGGTATCGTTCGCAATGAAATCGTCGATCTGCGCTTCAACAACAGGGTGACGGCCGCCTTCAATGTGGATACAGGTTTCTTCGACGAGCGCGGGGCGGCGCCAGTCTTTTTCAACGGCGGTAGAAGCAAAGCTCGCGAGCACGTCGAGTTCGGCCAGCGCGCGTGCAATGCTTTGCAATGACGTCACTTCGGAGGCAAGTCGATCAAGCAATTCATCGTAGAGCTGTTTCTCAAGCGCCAGCGCACGATCCTGCGCAGAGAGCGCCTTGTCTTCAAAGGCCTTCAGCTCCGGGGTGATGTAGCGCTCTTCATTTTTGAGTGTTTGCCGACGGCGGTAATCCTCCGGCACTTTGTCGGCATGAGAGTTCGTAATGGCGATGTAGAAACCATGCACGCGGTTGTATTCGACTTTCAGATTGGGAATGCCGGTACGTTCGCGTTCGCGCGCTTCAAGGGCGATAAGAAACTCGCCCGCATTGCTTTGCAAGCCCCGAAGTTCGTCGAGCGCATCGCTGTAGCCTGCCGCGATGACGCCGCCCTCGCGTAATAAAACCGCCGGCTCGTCGGCAATAGCGCGTTGCAAGAGCGGAAGAGAGGGAACAGGCGTGTTCAGTGTGTCATGCAAGACACAAAGCCGCGACCCGATGCAATGCGCGAGACTCTCAGTCAACATTGGCAACGTGCAGAGCGTGTCTCGCAGACTGGAGAGGTCGCGAGGGCGCGCGGACTTCAATGCAATGCGCCCCGCGATTCGTTCCACGTCAGCCACGCGACGGAGCGTGCTTTGTAACGCGTTATAAGGGCCCGCACCGGCATCCCCAGCGAGCTCAGTCACCGCATCGAGTCGAGCGTTGACGATCGCACGATCGCGCAAAGGATGATGCAGCCAATGACGCAGCATTCGGCTGCCCATTGCGGTGACGCAGCGATCGAGAATGCTCAACAAAGTAGGCGCAGGTTGTCCACGCAGTGTTTCGGTTAACTCCAAATTGCGACGTGTGGCAGGATCGAGGCGGACATAGGCATCGCTTCGTTCCGCCAAGAGTGCATTCACGTGTTGCAGATTTTGGCCCTGCGTCTTGCGTGCGTAAGAAAGTAGGGCGCCGGCCGCCGCGATGGCGGGCCGCATGTCCTCGACACCGAAGCCTGCCAACTCTGCGGTGCCGAAGTGCTGGGTGAGTAGCGCGTGTGCCGTTGAGAATTCGAAATGCCATGCAGGCAAGCGCGTCTGTGCGCATCGCGTGTCCTGCAGTATGAGCTGGTGATTGTCGGCAACGAGCACTTCCGCCGGGCCGATGCGTTGGACTTCCGCCATCCATGCGCGCGGACTGACCTCCATCACCCGCAATTCGCCGCTCGCGAGATTAAGCCAAGCGAGACCCGCCAACTCGGCTTCGGGTGACACTGCTAACAGGATGTTCGGCGCCTTGTCCTCAAGCAGTGCTTGGTCAGTCAGCGTCCCGGGGGTAACGATACGCAGGACTTTCCGCTCGACGGGACCTTTTGATGTGGCCGGATCGCCCACCTGTTCGCAGATCGCGACCGATTCGCCTGACTTCACAAGTTTCGCCAGGTAGGCCTCCGCCGCGTGATAGGGCACACCGGCCATTTTGATCGGTGTCCCGGCGGAGGCGCCGCGTTGTGTCAGCGTGATATCGAGAAGGCGAGCCGCTTTTTCAGCGTCTTCGAAAAAGAGCTCGTAAAAATCGCCCATGCGATAGAAGAGCAGCATATCGGGGTACTCGGCCTTGAGGGCCAAGTACTGCTGCATCATGGGAGTGTGAGGTGGTGGGGCGGACGACATTATTTGATCTCGAGCCGGCACTCACGCGGCGCGCGGCGGGTTCGCATTATCCCCTAAGTTGTGAACTCGTCGTCCCGCTCGGCCGCTGACGTCTGCGCATTGAGACAGGACGTCGGCGGATGTGCGGCGCCGCGTGCGATCTTTCCGTGTTCATGACATCTGCATATTGGCGAGCGGCTCGCGAAGGGGTAGTTTGGGAGCGCAAATTAGCTCAGGCGAGGCCGTCATGCGCTGCACAACCTGCAATTCGGAAAACGGATCCAAGGCGAAGTTTTGTCGGCAATGCGGAAGCGCCATGAGCGCTCGGGCAGCGGTCGCCAAGGAAGGCATTCGGCGTTGTTCTCGATGTAAGGTCGTCGTTCCCGCAGGTTCTCAATATTGCAGTCAATGTGGGGACTCCATGACAGAGACGATGCCCCCTGCGTTGTTGGCAGCCCCAAAAGCGTCTCGCTCAAAGCGCCTGGTCTTCGCGTCAACTCTCCTCGTCGGCATCACGCTCGCCTTTATCTATGTGCATTTTGCGGGCGGGGACGAAACCGCCCCCGTGCAATCGTCCGAAGCGAGGGACGTCGACCGCGTTACGGCAAAAGAGGGCGGGCGGGCGCCCACCGCCTCCTGGCTGACGGCGCTGCGTGGGGATTTACGAAAGTGCGAAGCAGAGTCGATCTTTGCTCAACCGTTCTGCCGGGAAAAAGCAAAATTCAGGCATTGCAAAAACCGCTGGGGAACGGCGCAGGAATGCCCTCAAGCGGATATGAACGAAGATCGCCCCGTATAGGGCTTGCCTATTCAAAAAATTGAATGTCTCAATTGGAAACTATGGCCCCGCTTGTCTATCCTAGGGGCCTTATTCATCCAACCTGAGGACATTCAATGAAAACCGTAGGCGATAAGCTCGAAAGCTTCAGTGTCACCGGCGTAAAGCCCGGTTTCAATCAGCACGAAGAAAAAGGCCAATCGGCCTTTGAAACCATTACGGAAAAATCCTTTCCGGGTAAATGGAAAGTCATCTATTTCTATCCGAAGGACTTCACCTTCGTATGCCCCACGGAAATCGTCGGGTTCGCGAAACTGGCGAAGGACTTCGCCGATCGCGATGCAGTGTTGCTCTCCGGCTCCACCGATAATGAATTCAGCAAGCTCGGTTGGCGCCGCGAGCACAAGGACCTGAGCGGATTGAACCACTGGCAGTTCGGCGATACGACCGGTTCCCTCGTCGATCAACTGGGCGTGCGCGATAAAGCCGCGGGTGTTGCATTGCGCGCGACCTTTATCGTCGACCCAGACAACACGATCCAGCACGTTTCGGTCAACAACCTGAACGTCGGGCGCAATCCGGAAGAAGTGCTACGCCTTCTCGACGGTTTGCAAACCGATGAGCTCTGCCCTTGCAATCGCCCTGCAGGCGGCGAAACGCTGTAATCGAAAGTATCGATTCGAAACCCAAACCCCGGCGGTCATCGCCGGGGTTTTTTATTCGAGGTAGACATGGATTTTCTCAATCTCATCAAGGAACGCATTCCCGACTACGCCAAAGACGTGCGTCTCAATCTAGACGGGACCATCGCGCGTTCGAGTCTGGACAAAGCAGATGCCGTAGGCGTTGCGCTCGCGGCCGCGTATGCGAGCCGTTCCAAATTCATGATCGACGCCATTCGCAATTCAGGTGAACTGAGCGAAATCGACTTGAATGCGGTGTTAACGGCCGCCGCGCTGATGGGCATGAACAACGTCTGGTATCCCTATGTCGAGATGGCCGGGGACAACGACCTCACCACTCAACGCGCCGAATTGCGGATGAATGCCTACGCTACGCACGGCGGCATCGATAAGACGCGTTTCGAATTATTTGCGCTCGCGGCGAGCATCATCGGCAAGTGCCACTTTTGCATCGGCTCGCATTACAAGTTGCTCAAGGACAACGGCTTCACGGTGCAGCAGTTGCGAGACGTCGGCCGCATCGCCGCAGCAGTCGCCGCGGCCGCGCTTGTCTTGAGCGCCGAGACTTAGTTGAGACTTAGTTCTTTCTAATCTGCGCCTGCACGAGCGGCAACAGCTGTCCGAAAATTTTCGGATTGCCGCAGATGACATTGCCGCCGTGCAGGTAATTGTTTTCGCCGTCTAAGTCGCTCACGAGCCCGCCTGCCTCGAGAACGAGCAGGCTACCGGCTGCGATGTCCCAGGGCATGATCCCTTTTTCCCAAAACGCATCGAGACGGCCGGCTGCAACATAGGCCAAGTCGAGTGCAGCGGCGCCGGCGCGCCGTAAGCCGGCGGTTCTTTCGCTGACGGTGCGGAAGATGCGCATGAATTCTTCGAAGTTATCGGTTTCGCGGAAAGGGAAGCCGGTCCCGATCAACGCTTCTTTCATGTTGGTGCGTTTGGAAACGCGAATGCGCTGATCGTTCAAGAACGCGCCACGGCCGCGCGTGGCCGTGAAAAGCTCATTCTTCGCGGGGTCGAAGATCACTGCTTGCGTGATCTGACCTTTGTATTGAAGCGCGATCGACACGCAATACTGCGGAAAGCCGTGAATGAAATTGGTCGTGCCGTCGATGGGGTCGATGATCCACACGTATTCGGAGTCGCCGGCAGCGCCGGATTCCTCTGCTAAGATCGCGTGATCGGGATAGGCTTTTTTTAACACGTCGATGACGGCGTCCTCCGCGGCCTTATCCACTTCCGTAACGAAATCCGCAGGCTTTTTTGTCGTGACGGTAAGCGCGTCGATATCGCGAGCGGCGCGGCTGATGATCGAACCGGCACGGCGTGCCGCCTTGATGGCGATGTTGAGCATGGGATGAAGCGCGTGCATGGAATGTCCTGATCGAGCAGAGCGGAAGGGAATAAAGAGCGAGGGCTTTGCGACCCGTAATGGTCGCCATTTTATATGAAGACCGAAACACTTCTCGCACGAATTCGCGTCGTGCTCTCGCATACCACCCATCCGGGCAACATCGGCGCCGCTGCGCGTGCAATAAAGACCATGGGTTTGTCGCAGCTTGTTCTCGTGAATCCGCGCCACTTTCCGGATGCGCAAGCCACCGCGATGGCCTCCGGTGCGGACGACGTATTAGCACAAGCCAAAGTATGCGCGACGCTCGATGAAGCCTTGCAAGGCACGCGCCTCGCGGTGGCCGTCACCGCGAGGCGGCGTGATATATCGCATGCCGGTTTTGACGCGCGCGAGGCGGCGAAGTCCATGTTGGCAGAGGCTGCGCAGGGAGATGTTGCGCTTGTCTTTGGAACAGAAATGTCCGGCCTGTCGAACGACGAAGTCATGAAGTGCCAACGCTTGGCGCATATCGATGCGAACCCTGAATATTCGTCGCTCAATTTGGCGGCGGCAGTGCAAGTAATGGCCTATGAGTTGCGTAGAAATATCACCGGCGGTGTGCTGGTCGAAGATCAAAATAACGACGCCGCGGCTTTCGAGGACATCGAAGCTTTTTACGTGCATCTTGAAGAGCGTCTGACGGTCAGCGGCTTTCTCGACCCCGCACAACCCAAGCGTTTAATGGAACGACTGCGGCGCCTGTTCGGGCGCGCGCGTCTGGAGAAAGAGGAGGTCAATATTCTTCGCGGCATCCTCACCGCATGGGAAAAACCCAAGCGACGTTGAGCCCCTCGACAACCCCGTGCTCAGCTGCTAATACTTGAGTAATTCACTTGGGTTTTGTATGATCGCGGCACCAATTCAAGGCCTTCCCATGTTTGCCAGAATCAAAGAAGACATCGCCAGCGTTTTCGATCGTGATCCTGCCGCCAGGAACACATGGGAGGTGTTGACTTGTTATCCCGGCTTCCATGCCTTGCTATGGCACCGCATGGCACACCGCTTATGGAACGCCAAATTCCGCTGGCTTGCGCGCGTCTTATCGCATTTCACACGCTGGATGACGGGCGTTGAGATCCACCCCGGCGCAAAAATCGGCCGGCGGGTTTTTATCGATCACGGCATGGGCGTGGTCATCGGCGAGACCGCAGAAATCGGCAATGACTGCACTCTCTATCATGGCGTGACTTTGGGAGGTACTTCCTGGAATAAAGGGAAGCGGCATCCCACGCTGGGTAAGGGCGTCGTCGTCGGTGCCGGTGCAAAGATTCTGGGACCGATTCTCGTGGCCGACGGCGCCAAAGTCGGGTCCAACGCAGTGGTTGTTAAAGATGTTCCGCCTGGCGCGACCGCAGTGGGAATTCCCGCAAGAGTGATTGAGGACCGCCGGGACGAAATCCGCGAGGCGCATGCAGCCAAATTGGGCTTTTCTGCTTACGGCCTATCGACGTCCGAAGACGACCCGGTCAGCCAGGCGATCCGGGGTCTGACCGATCACACGGCCGAGCTCGAACAGCGCGTCGAGATGCTCCTGCGCGAGATAGAACAGCTCAGAGCGCAGGACGATGCGCGGACAATCGCCGAGCGTTTCGATCCGGCGCCCTTGCGCAAAGTGGTCGATAAATAGACCGGTCGAATAAGCAATTTCCGGAATATTAGTTGATCAATTTGCTCGGGTTTTGTATACTTGACTAAGTTTCTCGGGATTGGTTTTCGCCAGTTTCCTCAAGAGGTTAAATCATGAGATTGACGACCAAAGGCCGCTTTGCGGTGACCGCCATGTTGGACCTAGCCCTTCATTCCGGGCGGGGTCCCGTGACGCTTGCGGGCATCAGCCGCCGCCAAAGTATTTCGCTTTCCTACTTGGAACAGCTCTTCGGCAAATTGCGGCGTCACGCGCTTGTCGAGAGCGTTCGCGGCCCTGGCGGGGGATACCACCTAGCGCGCTCGCCGGAAGACGTCTCCGTAGCACAGATCGTTGTTGCCGTAGACGAGGCCTTGGATGCCACTCAATGTGGCGGCAAAGAAAACTGTCATGACGAAGGCCGCTGTATGACCCACGATTTGTGGACGCGCCTGAATGAAAAAATGTTTGCTTATTTGGAGTCGGTGAAGCTGTCGGATTTGATGGCCGAACAACACAAAAAAGGCAATGTCGCTGTGTTGCAGGATCGCCGCCACGCCGAAGCGCGTAGTGCGGTCAATGCTTGAGAGACAGAGATGGATAACGATCACGCTTTGAAATTTCCCATTTATTTGGACTACTCCGCGACGACGCCGGTTGATCCGCGCGTGGCCGCGAAGATGATTCCTTATCTGACCGAAAGCTTCGGCAATCCCGCGAGCCGTTCGCATGCCTATGGCTGGACAGCGGAGCAGGCGGTAGAAGAGGCGCGCGCGCAGGTCGCGGCGCTGGTCAATGCCGACGCCAAAGAAATCGTCTGGACTTCAGGCGCAACGGAGTCGATCAACCTTGCGCTCAAAGGCGCCGCGAACTTCTATAAGACCAAGGGCAAGCACATCATCACAGTGAAAACCGAGCACAAGGCAACGCTCGACACCGTGCGTGAACTGGAGCGCCAAGGTTTTGAAGCGACCTATCTCGACGTGGAAGAAAACGGTCTGCTCGATCTGAAAAAATTCGAAGCCGCGCTGCGTTCCGACACGATTCTGGTTTCGGTGATGTCGGTGAATAACGAGATCGGTGTCATTCAGGACATCGCCGCGATCGGCGAAATCTGCCGCGCCAAGGGCATCATCTTTCACGTCGATTCCGCGCAAGCAACCGGCAAAATCGAAATCGACCTGCAGAAGCTCAAGGTCGACCTCATGTCTTTCTCAGCGCACAAGACCTACGGCCCGAAGGGAATCGGGGCGCTGTACATTCGGCGCAAGCCGCGTGTGCGTCTGGAAGCGCTGATCCATGGCGGCGGCCATGAGCGCGGCTTTCGCTCCGGCACTTTGCCGACCCACCAGATTGTCGGCATGGGCGAGGCGTTCCGTATCGCGCGCGAAGAAATGAAAACCGAAAACGAGCGGATCCGTTATCTGCGCGACAAGCTGCTGAAAGGTTTGCAAAACATCGAAGAGGTTTATATCAACGGCGATCTTGAGCACCGTGTGCCGCATAACCTCAATATCAGTTTCAACTTCGTCGAAGGCGAATCGTTGATCATGGCGGTGAAGGATATCGCGGTGTCTTCAGGCTCGGCCTGTACTTCGGCCAGTCTGGAGCCTTCTTATGTACTGCGCGCATTGGGACGTTCGGATGAATTGGCGCATAGCTCGATTCGTTTCACCATCGGGCGCTTCACAACCGAACCGGAAGTCGATTACACGATCGAACTTCTGGCACGCAAAATCGGCAAACTGCGCGAGCTTTCGCCGCTATGGGAAATGCATCAGGAAGGTATCGACTTGAATACGGTCCAATGGGCCGCACATTGAATACTGGAGTACGACATGGCATATAGCGAAAAAGTTATCGATCACTATGAGAACCCGCGTAACGTCGGCTCGTTCGCCAAGGGCGACGAGCAGGTGGGGACGGGTATGGTCGGCGCACCTGCCTGTGGCGACGTAATGAAGCTGCAAATCAAGGTCAACGAGCACGGCGTCATTGAAGATGCCAAATTCAAGACCTACGGCTGCGGTTCGGCTATTGCGTCTTCCTCGCTCGTCACCGAATGGGTCAAAGGTAAGACCCTCGATCAGGCGCTCGACATCAAGAACACGCATATCGCGGAAGAACTAGCGTTGCCGCCCGTGAAGATTCACTGTTCGATCTTGGCCGAGGACGCCATCAAGGCGGCGGTCGAGGACTACAAGAAAAGACAAGGCGCGACAACCGAAGTCGCCGCGAGTGCTGCTTAAGGACAATTGCAATGGCTATCACGCTCACCGAAAAAGCAGCAACGCATGTGCAAAACTTTATCGCCAAGCGCGGTAAGGGAGCCGGCTTGCGTCTCGGTGTCCGCACGACGGGCTGTTCCGGTATGGCTTACAAGCTTGAATACGCCGATGAAGTCAATGCCGACGACCTGACTTTCGAAAGCCATGGCGTCAAAGTTATTGTGGATCCGAAGAGCCTTCCTTACATCGACGGTACCGAACTCGATTTCGCGCGCGAAGGATTGAACGAAGGCTTCAAGTTCAACAACCCGAACGTGAAAGATGAGTGCGG
>DATEOW010000011.1:0-6652 GCA_035273665.1 Burkholderiales bacterium
AAATTGATTCTCGGCACACTTCAGCCGGATTCCGGTCATGTGCGATTAGGCACCAATCTCAACGTCGCGTACTTCGACCAGATGCGCGAGCAACTCGATCCCGAAAAAACGGTTGCCGACACCATCAGTCCCGGCTCGGAATGGATCGAAGTCAACGGTGGCCGCAAACATGTGATGACTTATCTGGGCGATTTTTTGTTCTCCCCCCGCCGCGTCAACTCGCCCGTTCGTATGCTATCCGGCGGTGAACGCAATCGTCTTCTGCTTGCGCGATTGTTCGCGCGCCCGACGAACTTACTCGTGCTCGACGAACCGACCAACGATCTGGACATCGAGTCGCTGGAGCTACTCGAGCAAAGCCTGCAGGAATACAACGGCACGCTGCTCCTTGTCAGTCACGACCGCGCCTTTCTCGATAACGTCGCCACCCAGACACTCGCGGCCGAAGGCAATGGGGAATGGCATGAATATGTCGGCGGCTATAGCGATTGGCTTGCGCAGCGTCGCAAAGCATCCCAAGACACCGCGCGGGAAGACAAGGCCGCAGCGGCAAATGCACGCGAGCGTCCCCGAGTGAAACTGAGCTACAAGGATCAACGCGAGCTGGATTCCCTGCCGGCCGAAATCGAAGCATTGGAAGGCGAACAGCGCGCCCTCGCGGCCCGCATGAGCGATCCTGATTATTACAAACAAGACGCGGCGACCATGCGTACAGATCAGACACGCGTCGACGAAATCGAGAAACGTCTCATACAAAAGCTGGCGCGCTGGGAAGCGCTGGAACAAAAATCGGCTTGATACTGCTAAGCTTCGTCCCTCAAAGGAGACGCGCTTGATCCGCATCACCAAAAGACTCGAATTCGACGCCGGCCACCGCATCCCGGACCATCGCAGCGTCTGCCGTAATTTGCATGGTCATCGATATGTGATGGAACTGAGCCTCGAGGGGGAAGTGAAGAACATCCCCGGCGCGTCGGATCACGGCATGCTGCTCGATTTTTCCGAGGTCAAGGCCATGGCCAAGGAGCATCTGGTCGATCAGTGGGATCATGCATTCCTCGTCTACGAAGGCGACGAGGAAGTCGTCAAATTGCTTGCGGCGCTTCCCGACCATAAAACGGTGATGCTGAATCGTGTGCCGACGGCCGAGCATCTTGCGCGCATTGCATTCGAGACGCTTGCGCCCTTGATCGACAATCGCTACGGCAATCAATTGCGCCTCGCCAAGATTCGGCTCTACGAAACGCCGAATAGCTGGGCGGAATACGGCGCCAAGGACTAGGCGAAAAAAAAGGCTTTGCCGCGGCAAAGCCTTTTTGCATGCTCGGTTTGCTTTAATACTTCACCGAACATTAATACTTCACCGAACACCCATAAGCCTGCGTCGTCGCGGTGGTCACCGGTTTTCCGGTCTGCGCTTCTTCCAACGCCACGCGCACATAGTTGGTGGCAGTCGTGATGTCCTCGACTTTCGCAGTCGGTTTGCTGTCGATCGCGCCCGCGTAGATCAAGACGCCTTTCGGATCGATGATGTACATATGCGGCGTTGTCTTCGCGCCGTAGGTCTTGCCCACCTTACCATCCGTATCCATGAGCGTCGCCGTGACAACCGCTTTTTCGTCATGCATCCATGCGGCCATATCCGCCGGCGATTTGTAATCGGTCTGCCCTTGTGCGGTCGAATTCACCGCGAACCACATCACGCCGCGTGACATCGCTTCTTTCTGGGTCGACTGCATATTGCCTTCGTAATGTTTCTTGACGAAGGGGCAACCTGGATTCACCCATTCGAGCACGACATACTTGCCCTTCAGCTTGCTCAGATCGTGCGCCATGCCGTTGGTATCGACCGCGGTAAATTGTGGTGCGGGCTGACCCACAACGGCGGCTGCGAAAGCCGGTAGGCCGACACTCATGCCGGCGGCGATCAATGCGGACATCAAGAAACGCTTCATCAAGATCCTCCTGTTGGCGTTGCGACGAATTAAAGCGGTGCGACTGCTGCTGTGACTTCTTTGACCGACGGCAGTTCCGACAACAAGCTCGGCGCCGCACCGGGCGATCCTGGGTATAACGCGTAAACCGGCACGCCGCTACGGCCCAATTGCGTCAACGCCGTCGTGATGGCCGGATCGCGCGAGGTCCAATCGGCGCGCAATAAGGCGACCTTCTTTTCCTTGAAGGCATTCAGTACGGCGGCGTCAGCCAGCGTGGTGCGCTTGTTGTACTGGCAAGTAACGCACCATGCGGCGGTGAAATCCACAAAAACAGGACGGCCCTGGGCTTGATAGTCCGCCACGCGTTGCGCCGACCACGCTTCCCACCCTCCGGCAACCGCTGCTTGCGCCGATCCTGAGGGCGCGGGCTTTAGCAATGGCAAGCTCCAGCCCAATACGACGGCGAGCAATAGCAAAGAAAGGGCGCCCAACCACAGGCGTGTTCGCCCAGCGACGAGCGGCGATGCCCATATCCACAGGGCCAATGCCACCGTGAGCAACAAAAGGAGTAAGGCCGCGACACCATCGATGCCCACTTGCTGGCCCAACACCCACAGCAACCAGATCACCGTTGCAAACATGGGAAAGGCCATCAATATCTTGAAGCGCAGCAACCAAGGACCCGGCCGCGGCAAAGCACGCGCAAGCGCCGGCACGAGGCTCACCAATAAATAAGGTGCCGCCATGCCGAGACCCAGCACGGCGAAAATCGTGAGCGCTTGTGTTGCAGGCAAGGAAATCGCGAACCCGAGTGCGGCGCCCATGAACGGCGCGGTGCAGGGCGATGCGATCGCAACCGCCAACACCCCCGTCAAAAATGAATCGACGACCGGATGCCGACTTTGCCAACCGGCCGCATTCGACGGTACGAGCGTACGCAATTCGAACACGCCCGCGAGATTCAGGCCGATCAGCGTGAACAACACGGCAAGCGCCGCGACGAATCCCGGCTCTTGCAACTGGAAGCCCCATCCCAATTGCTCGCCGGCCGCGCGCAATGCCAATAGCAGTGCGGCGAGTGCAATGAAAGATAAGAGCACGCCCAGGGTATAAGCGGCGCCACCCAAAGCGAGATAACGACGTTCATCCGCATGACGCGCAAAGCCAAGCAGTTTCAGTGACAACACCGGAAACACGCAAGGCATCAGATTGAGCAAGGCGCCGCCGATGAATGCAAAGAGCAGCGCCAAACCGAAAGTGGTTGTGGGTGTCGAAAGCGGTGCTTGTTCGGGGACCGTCGTGGATGCGTCGAAGGTCGGCGCTGCCTCTGCGAGCGTGGGCCAAGGGCCCGTCATCTGCGCTTCCACGCGCACGCTTTGTTGTCCGGCGACAAGCACCGCAGGCACCAGCGATGGGCTGGCACTGCGTTGCGGTGATAAAGGCATGCGCCCTTCCCACTCGCCGCGCTGCCACTGTTGTCGCATCGGTGCGGCGTGTTCAATCACACCTGCCGTTTCCGGAAAAGCCGTCAGTGTTTTTCCCTGCAAGGATTTCGGCAGGCCGCTTACGCGCAACACCAGCGCATCGTCCTCGACTTTTGCTTTTGCAGTTGCGCCGGGGACGGTTGACGGCTGCGCAGCGAAAGACTGTGCGAATTGCGTCGCATGCGAAAGCGTTGGCGATTGTGTGGGGACGTTCAGCGTGAACTCACCCGACTCCGGGATGCATTCGATCCTGCAAACCAACCAATCGCCGCGCAACTTGACTTCAAGTGTCAATCCGGAAAAAGCCGAATCGATGCGCAGCGGGACGGGCAACAAGGTCGTGCCCTCGAAACCGTAATTCAACAAAGGGCCGATGGGAAGACGCTTCGGCGTCGGCCATTGAATTTCACCCGCCTGAACGCCCGCAGGCAACCGCCATTCAAGCCGAATCGGCAAACCGGAATCGCCGGGATTACGCCAGTAGGTATGCCACTCCGGTTGATGTTGAATCAATAAACCCAACCACACGGTTCGGCCGGCGCCAATGCCCTCGGGCGCATGCGCGACCAATTCGGCGCGAACTTGGGGCGTCGTCACGACAGCGGCCGCATTTGCAGAGGCGGGCGTCAGGCACAGAAGAGGAAGTAAAAGCAGGAATCGGCGCAAAATCACGGCTGTTCGGACAGGGGTTATCGGGGAACGTTCCGAGGCCCGCGCATCCTATCCGATTCCCGGCACCAGGGAGTAGCATGCCGCGAAGTTCATAAAGGTGCTCAAACATGATGATCAAGCTTTTTCGCTATGGCCTTCCCCTTTGCGGCGCGCTTCTTCCGCTTACTCTTTCCCTACCTCTTGGTGCCGAAGAAATTGACAGCGTCAACACCAACTGGAAGCTTTTCGGTTCAGACAAAGTAGTGCTTGAGGTCTATGACGATCCCAAAGTGCAAGGTGTAGCCTGTTATGTATCGCGGGCAAAGACCGGCGGCTTCAAAGGAGCGGTGGGCATTGCGGAAGATGTATTCGAATCCTCAATCGCATGCCGCCAAGTCGGACCGATTGCATTCAAAGAACCGTTGAAAAAGAAGGAGGAAGTTTTCTCGGAACGGCTATCGATTCTGTTCAAAGAAATGCATGTCATCCGACTCGTCGACAACCAACGCAACACGCTGGTGTATTTCACTTACTCGGACCGCATTATTTCCGGCAGTCCAAAGAGCAGTGTTACCGCGGTGCCGGTTGGAGCCCTTATTCCAGTGAAGTAACACAGGCTTGCTGTTTGCACGCGAGTGCGCTGCATATATAGCGCCGCGCTTTTTTTTGCTAGGTCTTTCCGAGCAAGCGCGCTATGGCTTCATTCTTTTATATAAGTCCAAAGATTTGCTTTCGCGTGCGTACGCAACGCATTCGTTTGTACGCATTTACTCGCTTAACTTTCAGGGACAACGATCATGGCAATCATCAATGGCACATCGAGTAATGATCATTTAATCGGCACGGAAGACGACGACACAATCACCGGCAATGCAGGCGCAGACACCATCGAAGGTCTCGGTGGCAATGACACCGTCCGAGGCGGCAACGGCCGCGACAGAATACTGGGCGGCGAGGGTGACAACGAACTGTACGGCGACGCCGGGCAAGACACGCTGATCGGCGGCAGCGGGCGCGATTTCTTGGACGGCGGTTTGGGCGAAGATCGCATGGAAGGCGGCTTCGGCGATGATCACTACATCGTCAACAACAGCGGCGATCGCGTGATCGAAACGAATCAGGATGACTATGACATCGTCCACGCCTCCGTGAGCTTCACCTTGGCTGCGAATCTGGAAGAACTCGATCTCCTGGGCAGCGCCAACATCAACGGCACCGGCAATGACGGCCACAACGTCATCATCGGCAATAGCGGCAACAATCGCCTCAGCGGCAAAGACGGCGACGATATCCTTTCAGGACTTGCGGGCGCCGATACCTTGAATGGCGGCAATGATGATGACCTGCTTTACAGCAACGCGGAAGGCGCCGCGACCGGCGATAACGCACGCGATGTATTGAACGGCGGCACCGGTAACGATGAGCTTCATGGCGACTCGGGCGGTGACCGCTTGGTCGGCGGCACAGGCAATGACACTTATTATGTTGCCGTCGGCAACGTCGTCGTTGAAGACAAAAATGCCGGAACGGATACGGTCATCGCCCAGAACCAGTCTTGGACGCTTGCTGCCAACGTCGAGAATCTGATTCTTCAAGCGACGAACGAAGGGCATTACGAAGGCATCGGCAACAATCTCGCCAACCGCCTCGAAGCCCAGGACAGTGCCGGCGCGCACATCGCCCTATTCGGCCTTGGCGGCAATGATTGGATCGTCTCCAACGCTTTCGGCGGCGAACTGGACGGCGGCGACGGCGACGACACGCTCGACGGCGCAGACGGATGGCAGGACATTATGATCGGCGGCGCGGGCAGCGATTGGCTCGCGGGCGGCGGAGGTGAAGACTATCTTTCCGGCGGCACAGGCGATGACACCTATTTCGGCGTCTGGTACGGCGACAATATTGTCGAAGGCAGTAACAGTGGCAATGACACCGTCTATAGCGCCGACGCGTCCTGGACCCTAAGCGCCAATGTCGAAAATTTATACATCGATCCGGAAGTCGAAGGTCCGATCGAAGGTGTGGGCAACGATCTCGACAATTACATCGAAGTCTATTCCATGGATCTTGGAACGCCGGTCACGCTCTATGGACTCGGCGGCGATGACGAACTGCACTCGCATAACATCGGCGGCTATCTCGATGGCGGCGACGGCAACGATCTATTGCGAGCAAGCAACGAGGCGCATGACACGCTGATCGGCGGTGCCGGCAACGATTCGCTGATCGGCACGATGGGCGGCGATATCCTCGAAGGCGGCGCAGGCAACGATAGTTTCGTGTTCGGTGGCAGATATAGCGAAACGCAAATCACAGACTTCGAAGGCGAACTAGATGTTCTGCAAATACTAGAGGGCGAATTCGAATTCGCCACGGTCGGTCAACTCGAAGCGATGTACTTCCATGCGGGCACTGAAGCGACAACCGCCGACCATCGCCTGATCTACGATGCAACTGCCGGCGCCTTGTACTATGACGCCGACGGCACGGGCGAATTCGAGCAAGAGCTCATGGCGCATATCAATGTCGTCAGCGGAACCTTCAACAACGAAGATATCGAAATCATCGCTGCGTGATCGA
>DATEOW010000012.1:0-8278 GCA_035273665.1 Burkholderiales bacterium
TTCGATTTATCAGTCAGGACGGCACGAGGCTGTCGGGCTGGTTCATTCCGGCGAAGGGATATCCAAACCCCAAGGATGCCAAAGGGACAGTCATTCAGTTTCACGGCAATGCGCAGAACATGTCTGCTCATTGGCGGTTCGTGGAATGGTTGCCGCAGCGTGGTTTCAATATTTTTGTTTTCGACTACCGCGGCTACGGCGAGTCGGAGGGAAGCCCGGAGCCCAAAGGCGTCTTCGAAGATTCCGACGCCGCGCTGACCTATCTGCGCTCTCGTGCAGATGTAGACCCGGAAAGGCTGCTCGTTTTCGGACAAAGTCTCGGGGGCACAAACGCCATCGCGGTGGTGGGCGCCGGAAATCGCGCTGGGGTCAAGGCGGTCGCCATCGAGGCCACATTTTTCTCGTACTCGGCGATCGCAGGGGAGAAAGTTTCCGGAATAGGGTGGCTCCTGGACGATACCTACAGCGCAAAAAACTATATCGCCAAGATCGCGCCGATTCCTCTGCTTTTCATGCACGGAACGACCGACGCCGTAATTCCTTACACCCACACAACGAAATTAATGGAGCTTGCCCGGCAACCGAAAACTTTGCTCCGGGTGGAAGGCGCGGGCCATCTGGAAATTCTGACCGGCCGTTTCGGCGACAGATATCAGCGCGAGCTGCTTCATTTCTTTGAGGACGCGCTGGCGGACAAGCGATAAGTTCAACGCTTCTCGATCTGAATATCGAAGTGCGTTTTCACCTCGCAAGGCTCATGGGAGCCGACGACGGGGGCGGCGCCGCTGACGGTCGAAGCGGCGGCGAGGGGGATATAGTTTTCCGCGCTGAGTAGACCCAAAGTCGGATCGAAGCCGATCCATCCCGCGCCGGGCAGATAGACCTCCGCCCAGGCATGCAGCTCCGCGCTTTGTTGATGCGACTCGTTCAATTGAATCTGGTAACCGGAGATGAAGCGTGCGGCCAAGTTCAAATGCCGCACGATGTGGATGAACAGCCAAGCGCTGTCGCGGCACGAGCCGCTTTTTAGTTGAAGTGTTTGCTCCGGCGTTTGCACCCCTTCTTCGCCGCGCTTGCGGTAACCGATGCTGTCGTAAATCCTGCGATTCAGATTGACGAGCATGTCGACGGTGTTCTGCGAGGGTGAAGAACGCGTATGAATATCGTCGATCACCTCTCGCGTCAACGCTTCGCAGCTTTGCTTCTGCAAATAAGGCGACAAGTTATTGCGCAGCGATTCCTCGTAGCTGAAAGGAAAGCGTTGCGCGTAGTCTTCCACTAAAAATGAAAAGGGATCGAGCGGCCGTAGCTCTGACTCCAGACGAATCTTGAGCGCTAAACGAGGGGTCGCTTCGGCGAAGATGACCCGTGCGACGCTGTTCCCCAGCGCGTCTTGATACCAATAGAGCTTATGCGATGCAGGGATGACCTCGAGCGAGTACCGGCTGCCCTCGAGCGCTCCCGGCATCGGGCGCAACCGAATCTCGTGCGGTCCCAGTGTTACGGGGCGGTCGAACTCGTAGACGCTGGAATGAGACAAGGCGATGCGCATCGCGACCTCAATGCGCCGGATCGAGATAGGGATCGGGCAGTTCCGCGAAAATCTGCCGCAGTCCGTCGCTCCACAAATGGTGAATCATGCGGAAATAAGGATCTTCCTCAGTGATGCGCTTATACAGACCGATGCGCAAGGAATCGTTGCGATAGGTGCACAGGTCGATGGGCAGTCCGACTGAAACGTTCGACCGCATGGTCGAATCGAAGGAAATCAGCAAGCATTTGGCGGCGTCTCGGAGCGGCGTATGGGACTTGATGACGCGGTCGATGATCGGCTTGCCGTATTTGGTCTCGCCGATCTGGAAGAAGGGAGACTCGGGTTGCGCTTCAAGAATTTCGCCTTCGCATCGGAGCAGGAAAAGACGCGGCTGCTCGCCGCGGACTTGCCCGCCGATAATGAAATTCGCGCTCACTTCCACATTCCCTTGTTGCAGGTAGGGGCCGTCGCGTTGCTTGACTTCATGTAGGCACTGGGAGAGGAGTTCGGCCACATCGAGCATTGAGCTGCAACTCGATAGGGCGTGTGCGTCGCGATTGCGCCGATCGAGGGCGTTGATGGCGCTTTGGGTCACCGAAAGATTGCCCGAGCTGAGAATGACGAATACGTAGTCGCCCGGTTGCTCGTAAATGCGCATTTTGCGGAAGCTCGACACATGATCGACGCCGGCATTGGTGCGTGAATCCGAGGCGAAGACCAAGCCTTCGTCGAGCAGAACAGCGACGCAATAGGTCACATCGATTTCCTCAAGCGTAGGCAGGCACGAGAAAGTGCTTGTCGATTTCGGCGTGCAGCGTTTGGATCTTGTCGAGGAAGTCGGTCAGATACTCGTGCAAGCCTTCGTCCATGATGTGTGGCGTCTTGCCGTAATGCAACTGCGCATGGATTTCTCCCGCCAGCCGTTCCGGTTCCATGGATTCCCCGTCGCATAGTTCCGCGAGGATATCGTAAGTTTCGTTCATGCATGCGTGAAGACTGCGCGGAACGTCCGCGCGCAGAATAAGCAGCTCGGCCACGCGGTGCGGCGTGATGGTGTCGCGATAGATTTTGCGATAGGCATTGAAGGCGGACAGCGAGCGCAGCAGCGCCGACCATTGGTAGTAGTCCACCGCGCCACCCACATCTTCCACCGAGGGCAGTAGGGTGTGGTACTTGACGTCGAGGATGCGCGCCGTATTGTCCGCGCGTTCGAGAAAGGTCCCCACGCGCGAAAAGGCATAGCCTTCGTCGCGCAACATCGTTCCGTAGGTCACGCCGCGAAAAAGATGCGAGCGATCTTTTACCCAGTCGAAGAACTCGCTCACCCCGCCACGGGTAATACGGCCGTAGTCCTGCGCGCGCATTTCGAGCCAGGTGGCGTTGAGGCTTTCCCACATCTCGATGGTGATCGCGCCACGCTGCGCACGTGCGTTGTCGCGTGCCGCTTCCAGGCAGCAATAGATGGACGAGGAGTTCCGCGGGTCCAGCACCATGAAGCGCAGGATATTCTCGGCGCTCAGTTCCGAGTAAGAAGCGTAGTAGTCGCTTTCAAGGCCATTGATAATGAGTGGGACCGACCACGGCTCCAACCATTTCTCGCCCGGTTCCATGATGCGATAGGGCAGCAGCGACATGCGATAAGTGATGTCGAGCATGCGAGCGGTATTCTCCGCGCGTTCGATCTGGCGCGACATCCAATATAAATCGTTGGCGGTTCTACTCAGCATATAAGAACCTCCTACGGTCGCGATCCGGCGCAGCCGGCCGAGCGAGGACATAGCCAGGCATCGCTCCGGGCGATTTGAAACTCGCGATTGCGATCACAAAGGACCTATCTCGAAGGGCGCGGTTCAACCGCGATGCATTCGTCACGCTTGTAACACCCACGTATCTTTGGTGCCGCCGCCTTGTGAGGAGTTGACGACGAGCGAAGCCTCTTCCAACGCAACGCGCGTTAGTCCGCCGGGCACCATGCAAATCTGTTTGCCTGAAAGCACAAAGGGCCGCAAGTCCACGTGGCGCGGTGCGATGCCTTGATCGACATAGGTGGGGCAGGTCGACAGCGCCAGCGTCGGCTGTGCAATGTATTTGTCGGGTTGGGCCAGGATGCGCTCGCGAAAATCGTCGCGCTGCTGCTGAGTCGATGCGGGACCGACCAGCATGCCGTAACCGCCGGAGCCGTGTACTTCCTTGATGACCAGTTCGTGCAAATGATCCAGCACATATTTGAGATCGTCCTTCTTGCGCAACTGCCAGGTCGGCACGTTCTGCAGAATCGGTTTTTCGTTGAGGTAGTACTCGATCATGTCCGGCACGTGCGGATAGATCGATTTGTCATCCGCGACGCCGGTGCCGATGGCATTGGCGAGCGTCACGTTGCCCGCCTTGTACGCCGAGAACAATCCCGATACGCCGAGCGTGGAATCTTTACGAAAAACTTGCGGATCGAGGTAATCGTCATCGACCCGGCGATAGATCACATGGACCCGCTTCGGCCCGCGCGTCGTTCGCATGTACGCTTTGTTGTCACGTACGAGTAAGTCCTGCCCTTCCACCAGTTCGATGCCCATCTGCTGCGCGAGGAAGGTGTGCTCGAAATAAGCGGAGTTATAGGAACCGGGCGTGAGTAAGACGACAGTCGGATCAGCCACGCCTGCCGGCGCCATCTGCCGCAGGGTTTCTAGCAGCAGGTCGGGATAGTGATCGATCGGCGCGACCGGGTTGCGAGAAAAGAGTTCGGGAAAAAGCCGCATCATCACTTTGCGGTTCTCCAGCATGTACGACACGCCGGAAGGCACGCGCAAGTTGTCCTCCAGGACATAGAACTCGCCTTCGCCCGCACGCACGACATCGACGCCGGCAATATGCGCATAGGTATCGCCCGGCACGTCCATGCCCTGCATGACCGCGCGATACTGCGCGTTGTCGAGGACCTTCCTCGGCGGAATGATGCCTTCGCGCAGGATCGACTGCTCGTGATAGATATCGTGTAAAAAAAGATTGAGTGTCTTCACCCGTTGCGCCAAACCGCGGGCGAGCAGATCCCAATCCGCCGCGGGCAGAATGCGCGGGATCAGGTCAAAAGGAATCAGCCGCTCGGCGCTCGCGTCTTCGCCGTAAACGGTGAAGGTAATGCCGACCCGATGGAACATGACGTCGGCTTCCTTGCGCTTTTGCGCAACGTAATCCGGCGTCAGTTTGGCGGCCCATTGGTCGTACGCCTGGTAATGCGGCAGTACATCCATCCCCTTGCCCCGCATCTCGTCGAAAAACAGGGTGGGTCTTGCAGTCATATGGCTCCCGAGCTATGTAAAGGCCTCTCAGCAACCGCTGTGCCAGTTAAAACCGGCCTAGATGGTGCAATAGAGGTTCTGAGCGCACGCCCGGAGTGCGGTGCTGCTTAAACTGCCACTTTCGGGTGCATGCGGGCGCCCGTATCTTGTTTATAGAAGAGGCAGAGCTGTTCGTACAAGCGGCCGAAATGTGTCTGCAAAGCAACCGGCGTCACGAAAAAGTGTTCGCTCATGACGGCAAAGAATTCGGCGGGATCTTCCGCGCCATAAGCATCGAAGGGCAGCGTCTTCCCCTGCGAGTCCAGCGGTTGTAAAGCCTCACTGTCTCCCGAAATCGCCTGCCCGCGCTCGACGGCACGACAAAACCTCGCATAAGCCGCTTCCAGCGTATCGAACCACTGCCGCGCGTCCATCTCGGCATGCGGCCAGGGAAAACCATCCGCATCAAGCTTGTGCAGCATGTCGAGCTTGTGAGCGAACTCATGAATCACCACGTTGCAGGCGCGATCCGTCTGCTTCGACGCTGCGGCGATGTCTTCCCAGGACAGCACCACCGGTCCGTCGGCAGAGGTTTCGCCTGCAAGCTCATCGCGCCATTCATGTACGACTCCGGCGTGATCCACGTGTTTGCGGTTTACCAGGAAACCGCCAGGGTACACGATGATGCCTACCCAACCGGCGTAATAACGCAGGCCAAGATTCAGAATCGGATAACAGGCCTGGAGCGCAATGGAGAGCCGGATGTCCTCGGTGAGCGCTAAACCGGCGGCGCCATGCATTTCTTTTTCATGCAAAAAAAGCACGGCGAGCTCGCGTAGGCGACGACGTTCGTCCGGGTCAAGCGGATGCAAGAACGGCAGTTCGCTTTCAACGCGCTGCCACTGCGCGTCGTCGATGCGCGTATTGCGCAAAATACGCCGGCGCCGCCAATCGCTGTACCAGTTAAAAAGCATGGGTCAATTATGCCGCTTCAAGAAAAACCCGCACCGCCGGGTGGCATAATGTTCGCTCTAGTGTTGAGCCATGATCAGCCTCGTCAAACCCCTTCCCGATGCGCCGCACCCCACGCTCGAACCTTTGGTGAGCGGGTTGAGCGCGGCTGAGCGCGACTTCGTGCTGCGTGCGTATGAGTATGTCTTGCCTTTGTATGAGGGCAAGTTGCTCGGCACCGGCGAGAACACGCTCGATCATGCACTCGGTCTAACGGCCAATTTGGCGGGACTGCGATTGGATGCTGCCGCGCGCGCCGCGGGTTTGCTTTTCGCGGTGCCGGAGTATCGGGCAAACGCCGAAGAGGAACTCGCCGAACAATTCGATGCAACGGTCGCCAACCTTGTTTCCGGCGTTTGGAAGCTGAATCGTCTGCGAGTGGTCACGCGTGGCGTTGCCAATGCGGACAAGAGCAGCAAAGCCTCGCAAGCCGAAATTCTGCGCAAAATGTTGCTCGGCATGGTCGAAGACATTCGCGTTGTCTTGATCCGCCTTGCGAGCCGTACCCAAACGCTGCGTTATCTTGCCAAGAACGAAAGCCTGTTGCGCAACATGATCGGTCAGGAGACGCTGGACATCTACGCACCGCTCGCCAATCGGCTGGGCGTGTGGCAATTGAAGTGGGAGCTGGAAGACCTGTCTTTCCGGCTGATCGACCCGGACACTTATAAAAAAATCGCGCGCATGCTCGACGAGCGGCGCGGCGAGCGCGAATCCTTCATCGGCGACGCCATTGATGCGTTGAAACGCGAATTGCATGATGCCGAGATCGCGGCGGAGGTGACCGGGCGTCCCAAGCACCTGTACAGCATCTATAACAAGATGCGCAGCAAAGGCTTGGACTTCGACGAACTCTACGATGTCCGCGGCTTGCGCGTGCTGGTGGACGACGTGCGCGATTGCTACACCGTGCTGGGTTTAGTCCACAACATGTGGACGCCGATTCCCGGCGAGTTCGACGATTACATCTCGCGCCCCAAGGCGAACAACTATCGTTCCTTGCACACTGCGGTAATGGGATCGGACGGTCGTGCGCTCGAGGTGCAGATTCGCACGCATGAAATGCACCGACATGCGGAGCTTGGTGTGGCGGCACATTGGCGCTACAAGGAAACTTCCGCTCCGGGTACCAAAGGCGCGCCGCGCGGCGACACCTTCGACGACAAGATCGCGTGGTTACGGCAAGTGCTTGCGTGGCGCGATGAGGTCGTGGATTCGGCCGAGTGGGTCGAGCAGGCGAAGCGTGCCGCGTTGGACGACACCGTTTACGTGTTTACGCCGCAGGGACGCGTGATCGATTTGCCCGCCGGTGCGACGCCGGTGGACTTCGCTTATGCATTGCATACGGATTTAGGCCATCGCTGCCGCGGCGCAAAGGTCGACGGCGTGATGGTGCCGCTCGATTACAAACTCAAGAACGGGCAGAGCGTCGAGATCGTCAGCGCGAAAACCGGCGGGCCGAGCCGCGATTGGCTGAACACGCAGCTTGGATATTTACAAAGCTCGCGCGCTCGTAACAAGGTGCGGCAGTATTTCAATGCCGAGGAAATGGCGCGGACGATTGCCGCGGGCCGTGCGTTGGTCGAAAAAGAAATGCAGCGTGAAGGGGCGACCAAAACCAGCCTCGATCAACTCGCGCAAGCCCTCGGCTTCGCCAAAACCGAAGACTTTTTCGCTGCGGTGGGCCGCGAGGAGATTGGCCCACGGGCGATCCAAACCGCGTTACGCGGTAACGAAGCGCCGGCCCAAGCTGAAGATCAAGTCATTACGCACAAGAGCAAAGCGGCCGGCGATGGCGGCATTCTCATTGTGGGTGTCGATCGGCTGATGACGCAGCTCGCGCGTTGCTGCAAACCTGTGCCGCCCGATCCCATCGTCGGCTTCGTCACGCGGGGGCGTGGCATCTCCGTGCACCGGCATACCTGCAAGAGTCTTGCGCATTTGCTGACCAAACAGCCGGAACGCGCCATCGAAGCGCAGTGGGGTGCGCCGTCCGCGGGCAAAGTATCGGTATACCCGGTCGATATCCTAGTGCAGGCGAACGACCGCCAAGGTTTGCTGCGCGATATTTCTGAAGTGTTGTCGAAAGAGCGGATCAACGTGACGGCGGTTAATACGCTCTCGCGTCAGAGTGCAGCGAGCATGGCATTCACGACGGAGGTGAGCGATCTGAGTCATCTGCGCCGCGCCATGGCGCAAATCGAAGAGGTCAACGGCGTCGTCGCGGTAAGGCGGCGTTAAATCGAAACGGCCGTTGGCATCAACCGTCGAATTCCTTGTCGATACGCGGCGCTTGCGGGTTCTGGATGTCCAGCGATTGCCGATAGCGGATGCATCCGCGCATGAACTGCGGCCACTCCGGCACGGCAACTTGCGGCGGTGTCTGCTCCGGCAAAAGCGCCCACATATCCGGCTGATGCCAGCAAAGTTCCTGGCCCGAGGCATCGCGATGTTTGCGAAT
>DATEOW010000013.1:0-8536 GCA_035273665.1 Burkholderiales bacterium
AAAGAGGATAAGGAACTCGCGAAGTTCCGCTTCCATGCGAAGGATCGCTGCGCCGACGTCAAGTCCCGCGCAGACTGCATTCATTTAGTCCGTGGACATGGGCGCGGTGCACGGTAAAGAAAAATAAAACGTTGCGCCGCGATCGGGCGCGCTTTCAGCCCACACTTTGCCGCCATGCTTGCCGATCACCCGCGCGACAATGGTCAGGCCTACACCGCTGCCGCTGAATTGTTTATCGGTGTGCAGACGTTGAAAGGCGCCGAATAACTTCTCGGCGTATTGCTGATCGAAGCCGACGCCGTTGTCTTTCACTGCATAGACGATCAAGCCATCCTCTTTCGACGCGGAAACGTCAATCGTAGGATGTTCGCGCGTGCTGCTGTACTTGAGGGCATTCCCCAGTAGATTGATCCACACCTGACGTAGAAGAGCGCTGTCTCCCATGCAGGCGGGCAGCGGGCCGATTTTCAGTTCTACCTTGGCGTCGCCGAGGATTTCGTCTGCTGCGCTTCGGGCGAGTTTTTCCATATTGATTTGGGCGAAGCTGACTTCTGTTTGGCCGACGCGCGCCAGGCTCAGTAGCGCGTCGATCAAGCCGGTCATTCGTGTTCCGTTGTCGATGACCACGCCCAATACCCGCCGCGCCTCGTCGTCGAGCGCGCTGCCATGCTCGCGTAGAAGGATTTCCGAAAAGCTCATGATTGCACGCAGCGGGGCGCGCAAGTCGTGCGAGACGGAGTAGGAAAAACTTTCCAGCTCTCGATTGGCCGTTTCCAGATCGGCAGTGCGCGTTTGCAGCTGTAGTGTCCGCTCCTTCACGCGTTGCTCTAGCGCTTCGTTAAGTTGATGGATTTCGTCAATCCTGCGCGACAGTTCCATGTTGAGCGCGGTAATTCGCTCTTCGAATTGCTTGCGTTCGGTGATGTCGTAAACGAGTCCCGTGGCGCGGATCACACGACCGCGCTTGTCGCGCTGCGCCGAGCCCACCGAACGCACCCATCGAATGTCTCCGTTCGATTTGTACTCCCTAAACTCTGCGTGGGCGTTTGTTGCACCGGCCAGCAACGCTTCTTGGTATTGCCGTGTAATGCCGAGATCCTCCGGATGAATGCTGTCGAGAATACGTTGGAGCGTGTTCTCGCCCTGCAAGCCTCGCTCTGCAAACCATTGTTCGGAGGTCCAAAGCCTGTTGGTTTCAAAGTCGAGCTCCCAAATCGCCATGCCCGAGCGAGACGTGGCGCGCGCATACCGATCTTCGCTGAGCGTGAGGCGCTGCAATGGAACCCAGAGCAGCGCCACGAGACCGATTACAACCAGACTGGCCGCTGCAACGATGGCGGCCAGACCCCAGCTGCGTGCCTTCCATTCCGCCAAGGCTTCATCGCGTTCGATTCCTACCAGGGCAACAAGCGGCCGGTCTGCGACTTGCCGATACGCGAACAATCGCATGAGCCTGCGGGAATTAATGTCGGCTTGAAAGCGGCCGGTGGGCGAAGTAGGCAGCGCTTCGCCGATTCGCTGGCCACTGGGCGAGGACTTCCCGAGCATGTCCGCAACGAGTGGAACACGAATGAGGATGCGCATGTCCTGGCGCAACAGTCCGACGATGATGGAACGTTCCTCGAAGCTGATATAGAAATCGACGAAATAATCGAGTGACAGGGCCGCACCAATACTGCCGCGAACCCGGCCCGCACTGTCGCGCCAGGCCTTCCACACCGGCAGCACGATTTTGCCGTCTGCAAGGGTGAGCGGCAGGCCGATATGCAAGTCGTCGGTCCCGTTAGGACCATTCTCAGATGCGCCGCTATAAACCAGCCGAGCGGTATCAAGATTGGATTCCGAACTTGCAATGGGGCTGCCGTCCGCTGCATAGAGATGAAACGAGGAGAAAGCTGCCGATTCCTGCGCTGCGAGCCGAAGGAACTCTTTTATTTGCGCTGCTGTGAGGGCGGAGCGGGAGAGGTCGGAACCAAGCAGGGTGGCGGCCCGATCGAAAATCCCTTCGGCGTGGCCAAGCACCGCGCTCGTATGCTCCTCCAGCGACCGGCTCAGCAATTCCACTTCGGAGTACGCAGCCTCGATGGTGCGAGAGCGATCGACCCAGATTTGCCACGTGGACAGGCCGATCAAAGCCGTCAGCAGCGTCGCCGCCATGGCGAACAATCCGGCCTGAAGTGCCGTTGGGCGTAGCTTGGAAATGAGCGTAGTCGCTTTGGCAATGCGAAAAGCCCAAGCTACTCTTCAACAGAGGGCGCGGTCAATTACAAAGAAGCGATTGTCAGTCGTTGCAGTGTAGGAGTGGACAGGCGGGTAGATCGCGCACACATCATTGCCGGAAATGTTTGCATTGATAAAAGCCACCTGCGGCAGCTTTTACCGAGTCACGGACTGGTGACGCAGCTCGCGCCGGGTGAGTGCCCGGTAATTCATCTAAAGATGGAAGCGGCGGTCTTAGCCCATCGGCAAGAGCGTGGGCTTTGGCCGAAATTCCGGACAGGAGAGCAAATCTGAACGACACCGAGTGAAGCCTGAAATTGCGTAGGCGCGAACAATGCGTTCACACCTCAACCCATAGGGAGAAAACATGAACGCGATCAGTCAACCTCAATTGCCTGTTCATACGAACGGCGTCAACGTCACCGAGATGTTTGAAATCATCGAAGCGGTGAAGCAAGACAAGGAACTCGCGAAGTTCCGCTTCCGCGCAAAGAATCGTTGGGCCGACGGCAGCGTGAACCATACGTCTATTCAAGGTTTCTACGGCAGCAAGACCGAGGATAAGACGCGTGCCGAAGCTTTTGTGCTGATGGCCGATGAGCCGCGAATGTTGCTCGGCACGGATCGGGCGGTGAATCCTGCGGAGTATCTGCTTCATGCGCTGGTGTCATGCCTGACCACGAGTACCATCTATCACGCCGCGGCGCGAGGCATAGAAATCGAGGCCATCGATTCGGAACTCGAAGGCGATATCGACGTGCGCGGCTTTCTCGGCCTGTCGGATGACGTACGCAAGGGCTATCAGTCGATTCGAGTCAGCATGCGCGTAAAGACCGCCGCATCGGTGGAGACCTTGCACGAACTGGCAGCGTATTCGCCGATGTATGACGTCGTATCGAAGTCGCTGCCTGTTGCGTTGACGATCAGGACCTACTAACTCCCGAGGCGGGCATTCCACGGGGTGCCCGTAGTGTTGGCGCGAGGTGTTTCCTTCGACGGTTTGTAGTAGCTCCGCGGTTCTGCTCGCTCCTCGTCTGGACCAGGAATTCATGATGAGCTCCCGTGTGAAGGCGGACGGCTGCATGCAATGAGCGTATTCGGCTGACGTTGCCAGTAAGGCTTATGATGGACGCCCGTATCGTGATCGAGAGGCGACCGCGATCGGATTCGCTTTGTCCAAAGGGAATCACATGCTAAGGGGATCACATGCATAAGCTAGTACACAAGTTTGTCTGCGTTCTAATCGGTGTGTTCGCGGCATTTGCGATAGCGCTGCCGGTCGCGGCGCAGAATGCGCAAGAAATTAAGAGCCGCTTCGCGGAAGTCAACGGCACGCGTTTGCATTATCTGATTGCCGGCCAAGGCGAGCCTGTTTTGCTCTTGCATGGTTATGCGCAAACCAGCCACATGTGGCGTCCTTTGATCGCCGAGCTGGCGAAAACGCATACGGTCATTGCGCCGGACTTGCGCGGCTTCGGGCAGTCGGCCAAGCCCGAAGCGGGCTACGACAAGAAAACGATGGCGCAGGATATCCATGCGCTCGCCGCATCGCTCGGAATTAAGCACGCGGGCATCGTCGGTCACGACATTGGATTGATGGTCGCGTATGCCTATGCTTCACAGTATCCGAGCGAGACGGATCGGATCGTGTTGATGGACGCCTTCCTGCCGGGCGTCGGTGACTGGACGAAAGTGTGGCTTCTTCGAGACCTCTGGCATTTTCATTTCTATGGGAAAACGCCGCTTGCGCTAGTGCAAGGGCGTGAGCGCACGTATTTCGAACATTTCTGGAACGACTTCGCGGCGAATCCCGCGCAGTCCGTTTCGGAAAAAGATCGCCGGCTCTATGCGGCGGCCTATGCCAAGCCGGGGGGCATGCGTGCGGGCTTTGAAGTGTTTCGCGCTTTTGAACAGGACGCGAAGGATTTTGCTAATTTCGCGAACGTGAAACTGCAAATGCCGATGCTGGTGCTCGCTGGGGAAAAGGCTTCGGGCGAATTTCTGATCGCGCAAGGCCGCTTGGTGGCCGATAACGTAGAGGGTGTAGTCATCAACGGGTCCGGTCACTGGCTGATCGACGAAGCACCCACGCAAGTGATTCCAAAATTGCTCGGTTTCTTAAACTAAGGAGAGGGCGTCGGGAATGAAAGAGCCGCCGATCCAAGGCGTCTCCATCGAACTCGAAGCTCGCCCCTCGGCTCGATGATCGACGTGCGCAACGGCTCGATGAATGTGCCGCAAGGACCAGGGTTCGGGATCGAGACGGATGAGGAATTGATTAAGCGGTACCGATGCTAGCGTCACGCGCCAAGCAGTCTGCGCACCAGCAGTGATTGCATATTGCGCCGGCCATCTGCGATTAGGTAAATGAGCACCTGATTGCCGATCACGCGGTAGATCAGCCGGTACGGTTTGAAACTGACCTGCCTATATTCCTTGATGCCCAAGGTCGCCAGTTCTTTGGGATAGCCGCCTCGTTCCGAAAGCCTTGCGAGCTTCTCGGCCGTTTGCAGCAGTTGATCGAGCAGCGCTTTGGCGTTGGCAAGGGAATCGAATTCGCAGGCCGGCGCTAGACTGAAGCATCTTCCATATGAGGTTTGATCGCCTATGCAACGTATCAATGCAAAACAATTGTTCGCACTGGCGGTAGTGTTGTCGCTGACAGCGGCTCTTCCTTGCGCCGCACAGGATGGGCCGCTGCGTCAGCGGATGAAAGAACGCTTCCAAGAAAAGATGGAGAAAGCGCCGGCGCCGGAGGCGAATGCCGAAGTCGGCGTGCCGCTCACTAAACCGGGCGACTACACGTTCAAAATCCAGCACGACGGCCTGACAAGGATGTACATCGTTCATGTGCCGCAGAAATACGACCCTGCCGTGCCGACCCCCTTGTTGTTGGCGTTGCACGGCGGTGCCGGCGATATGACCAGACAGGCGAACGACGAGTATTACGGCACCATCGGGGCTTCTGAACGCGAAGGCTTCGTGGCCGTGTTCCCGAATGGCTATAGTCGTTTCGATAGCGGCAAGCTCGCGACTTGGAATGCAGGCAAGTGCTGTGGTGGCGCCCGCGATCGCAAGGTGGATGACGTGGGCTTTCTACGGCGCGTTGTCACGAACGTTTCTGCGCAACTCAATATCGATCGGCGGCGCGTCTATGCAACCGGGATGTCGAATGGCGCGATGATGTCTTATCGCCTCGCTTGCGAGGCTTCCGATGTGTTCCGCGCCGTCGCGGCGGTTGCAGGCACCGATAACACGGTGGACTGCAAGCCCACGCAGCCAGTGGCCGTGCTGCATATTCATGCCAAGAACGACTCGCATGTGTTGTTCGAAGGTGGCGCGGGGCGCGGAAACCGCAGCAGTGAACAAACAACCGACTACGTCTCTGTACCGAAGACTGTGGCGAAATGGGTGCAGCTCAATGGCTGCGCAGTGCAGCCGCAGCGGATCGTCGAGAGGGAAGGCGCTTATTGCGAACGCTACAGCGGTTGCCGCGAAGACGCGGCGGTGCAGTTATGCGTCACGGAAACGGGCGATCACTCCTGGCCCGGCGGCGTCAAACCACAGCAGCGGGAACCGACCTCGCAAGCGCTTTCCGCCAACGAAGTGATGTGGGAGTTCTTCAAGCGGCGATGAAGGCGGTTGGGGTTTTAGGTGCTGGCCAAAGCGACGACATGCAAAGCGACGGCAGAGGACGCAAGTTGAGGTAGACGCGTAACACTAGCCTTTTAGCCGCGAGCCGTTACGACTCTGGAAGTTGCACGGGGACCGGTGCTTCCATCCCTTGCGACCGGGCCTGACATTCGCGGACGACCTGCGAAGTCTTGATATCGGGTTCCGCGTAGGCTTCATCGACAATCCGCATTGCCCATGCGGTCTCGCTTGGCGATGCGTTATGCCATTCGGGCCGATTAAGCGTTTCCTCCAGCGCGCTCGACTGAGAAAAACCACCTGCCTGCAGGCGTAAGGCGGTTTGTTTCGCGCCGAGAAGCTTGCCGCAAGTTTGCACGGACACGTTGTCCGGTTCGAACGCCGGGGCTGCCGCACTTTCTCGCTCAAAGTAATCGCCGAAGCCCACTTCCGGTTCAGACAAGACGGCAGCGTAACTAGACCCTCTATAGGCTTCGTCGAAATCCACGTCCTGTTCCTGCGCTGCCGCAGCAGCACTCCACCCGCCATACGCGAGACAACAGACCGCCAGCATGCGCAATTTCATGGAGCTCCCCTTGTATTGTTTTTGTGTTGCGGCCGGAGTGTAGCTTAGGTTGCTATACCTGGCAGATGTGGCCGCCGATCAACGGCGCATCGTTGCTAACTCGCCGCTTTCGCCTTGTATCCGCCCGCCGGCACTCTGAACGCGATATTGATGCGGTTCCATCCGTTGATGGCTACAACGGCGAGCGTCAGGTTCACCAGTTCTTCTTCGCTGAAGTGCTCGCGCACCGCGTGATGGATTGCGTCCGGGACGTCGCCGTCGCGGATGCGTGTGACCGCTTCGGTCCATTCGAGCGCGGCGCGTTCGCGGTCGCTGTAGAAGGGCGCCTCGCGCCAGGCGTTAAGCACATAAAGGCGTTGCTCGGTCTCGCCCGCAGCGCGAGCATCTTTGCTATGCATGTCGAGGCAGTAGGCGCAGCCATTGATTTGCGAGGCGCGCATTTTGACGAGCTCAAGCACGCTGTGCTCAATGCCGCAATCGTTGACGTAATTTTGCAGGCCCATCATCGCTTGCACGGCGCGGGGATGGCCGAAAACGTTTACACGAGCTTTCATGTTGGTTCCTTTCGTAGAGGTTCATACGCTAGACGATTCGCGTAGCGCCTTTGTGACAGGCGTTCAGCTTTCGCTCAGCTTTATGTGCTGTAGCTTGTCCGGATTGAGGACGACATTGACATCGAGAATGCGCTGTCCGTCGGTGCGGAAAGCCATCACCGAGAACAGTTGGCCTTGGTAAATCACCGCGAGGCCCGGTTCGCCGTTGACGTTGATGCGCCGGAACTCGACCGCCGTCTCCGCGCCTTTCCAGACGCCCACTGCGAATTTGGCGACGCGTTCGGCGCCTTGCACAACGCGCAGCGCTGCGCGCGCTTTGCCGCCGCCGTCGGAAGTCCAGCTTGCGTCTTCCGCGAGGAGGGTGAGCATGGCGTCTTTATCGTGTCGCTGAATCGCCTGCACGAATCCATCGAGCAGGCGGGGCAGCGCATCGGGATGAACTTGCACACGAGGCCGGTCTGCGCGCACCCGCTTGCGCGCGCGGCTGACGACTTGCCTGCTGGCGGCTTCGCTCTTGCCGAGGATGCGCGCGATGTCGCTGTAGTCGGAGTCAAAAACCTCATGCAGCAGAAAGGCGGCGCGTTCTTCCGGCGCCAGCCGCTCAAGCACCGCGAGAAACGCAATCGAAAGTTCCGATGCCAACTCCGCCGCCTGATCGGCCGGTGGCGCGCTTTCTGCTACTAAGGGTTCGGGCAGCCACGGCCCTGTATAGGCCTCCCGCTCGGTGCGTAACTGGCGCAGCCGATCGATCGCGAGCCGTGTCACTGTCGTTACCAGCCAGCCTTGGGGCGTACGGACGTCTTCAATAGGCGCGTGATGCCACCGCAGATAGGCGTCCTGCACGACGTCCTCCGCCTCCGCGCGCGAGCCGAGCATGCGGTAGGCGATCTGCCAAAGGCGGCGGCGGTTGGCCTCGAAGGCCGGCGTGCGATCGATTTCAGCGCTCATGGTCTTTAGACGGACGGCAGCCCGCTCCTGTGACAGGTAGCGCTATTAAAACATTCGTTTTTTCGGCCGGTCGTTCGGCCGGCAGAGTCGACGTCGACGGACCTAGATCACAGGTTAGCGAGCGACGGCGAAGCGCATTATTGCTGGTTGGCCGGCTCGCCACCTATTTGGTGTTGTGTGCGGCCGCCCTCAGGCGCGGCGGTGTCTATATTGTCCGTGTTGCGGATGCTGCGGTTATCGGCAAACCAAGCCCCGAGCACGATGGCGCAAGCGACGATCGCTAGGACGATAAATAAATTTTTCATGATCGGTTCCATGGAGAAGGGATGTCCTCCATAACGCAGGCACTATGCCTATGTCGGACACATCGGAGCGCCTGATCAGCGCAGATGCACAATGTAGCTACGCGCCGCTTTCGACCTTGCTATTACGCACTGGCAGCTTCCAGTTCGGCCGGACATAGTGGCAGGTGTAGCCGCCCGGATATTTCATCAGATAGTCTTGATGCTCCGGCTCGGCTTCCCAGAAATCGCCGGCAGGGACGACTTCAGTGACGACCTTGTCGGGCCACAGACCCGAGGCATCTACGTCGGCGATG
>DATEOW010000014.1:0-8008 GCA_035273665.1 Burkholderiales bacterium
CGCATGGTCGTTACCACGCCACAGCCTTTGCCTTCGCTCACCAATGAATGCGAAACGTAAGCATAAGGCTCGGTGGGCGCCAGATACGTCGCATTAAAAATCGCCCAAATTTCGGCTGAGGACAATTCCTTTCCGGTGTTGTCGGTCACTTCCTGCACCACGCGAGAAAATTCGATTTGTGCGCGTCTGGGCAGGGCTAAGCCATAGTCGCGTTCGAGTAAGAAAGCCACGCCGCCCTTGCCGGATTGGCTATTCACGCGGATCACCGATTCGTAGGTGCGTCCCACGTCCGCAGGGTCGATGGGTAAATACGGCACCTCCCATAGCGTGTCCTGCTGCTGCGCGGCGAATCCTTTTTTAATCGCATCCTGATGCGATCCTGAAAACGCGGTGAACACCAGATCCCCGACATACGGATGACGCGGGTGGATCGGTAGTTGATTGCAATGCTCGACCGTACGCGCAACCGCATTCATGTCGGAAAAGTCCAGGCCGGGGTGGATGCCTTGCGTATAGAGGTTCAAAGCTAAGGTAACGATGTCGACGTTGCCGGTGCGTTCGCCATTGCCGAAGAGACAACCTTCGACGCGGTCGGCGCCGGCCATCTGTCCCAACTCAGCCGCCGCAATCCCACAGCCACGGTCATTATGCGGGTGCAAGCTCAGTGCAATGCTGTCCCGTCGCGCCAAATGGCGGTGCATCCATTCGATTTGATCGGCATAGATA
Source organism: Burkholderiales bacterium (assembly GCA_035273665.1). Taxonomy (GTDB): domain Bacteria; phylum Pseudomonadota; class Gammaproteobacteria; order Burkholderiales; family SG8-39; genus DATEEW01. Next base: position 727 of record DATEOW010000014.1, read on the forward strand.
TTGGGCGTTGCAACTTCCACCGTCGCCGGCAGATTGATGATCGCTTTTCTTGCCGGCGTAGGTTGCCATACTTCGGTAACGGCATTGCAAACCTCGAGCGCGAAATCCAATTCGGTCGCCGTGAACGTTTCGGGGCTATATTCGAAACGCCACTCGGTTTGAGGTTGTTGTGCGGCCAGTTCGACAAAAAGCTTGGCGCTGCGCACGGCGATGTCCTTGCACCCCGTTCGATCGGTATTGAAAACGACGCGACGGAACAGCGGCGACGTCGCGTTATACAAATGCACGATGGCGCGTTTTGCCCCGCGCAGGGATTCAAAAGTACGGCGAATAAGGTCTTCGCGCGCTTGGGTCAACACCTGGATCGTGACGTCGTCCGGGATCGCATTTTCTTCGATAAGACTACGCACGAAGTCGAAATCCGTTTGCGAAGCCGAGGGGAAGGAAACCTCGATTTCCTTGAAGCCCACTTGAACGAGTAGATCGAACATGCGTCGTTTGCGCTCCCCGTTCATCGGTTCGATCAACGCCTGATTGCCATCGCGCAGATCGGAGGAGCACCAAATCGGCGGCCGGGTCAGGCTCTTGGATGGCCAAGTGCGGTCGTCCAAACCCACAGGGGGGAACGGGCGGTATTTCTTCGACGGATCTTTCAACATGGCAATTCTCCAGGACGCAATACGGCTATCTCGCCTGGCTTTCGCCGGGCGGCGGGTACGACTCGAATTGGGGGGTATGGGTTAGCTGCGCGCGGGGCGCAGCAGCAGACCCAGCAGCGCCAGGGAAAGGGCGGCCGGGAAGAGGAAAAGGGTCTGCGAATGCGTAAGCATGTCCGGACTGTAGCGGAGCTTTTCCTTGGCCGTCAAGCCAGGCCGAACTTCCGGTAGGAAAAGGGCCCGCCCGCTTCTTGCTAATAGCGGGAAGGAGGCACCCATCTCATGGTCAGGCTTAAGTTTTCTATTACGCTGCAATACGAAATTGCCCCGCCGCACGCGGATTTCATTTTCAACATCCATGCGGCGCGTACCGCGCATCAGCAGATCGTCGCCGAGGAGTTGGCCACTTCCGCAGGCGCGCGACCGACGTTGTACGAAGATCCCGCGACGGGCACAAGGCACATGCGTTTGAGCGCACCTGCGGGTCCGCTACGCGTTCACTACGTCGCCACTGTGGATGTGGATCACCATCGGGATGACCATGTGTCGAATATCGGTGAAGTGCCCGTTGCGCAGCTTCCGCAGCAAGTGCTCCCCTATGTGATGCCCAGCCGGTATTGCGAATCCGATCGCTTGTATCGCTTGGCCAACGCGAATTTCGGTCATCTTGCGCCGGGCTACGGCAGGGTCCTTGCCATTCGCAATTGGGTTGCCTCGCATTTGAGTTTTGCCTCTGCAACGTCGAATGCAAGCACCTCTGCGGTGGACGTTCTCATCAATAGGGTCGGTGTTTGCCGCGACTTTGCGCATGTGATGATCGCGCTTTGTCGGGCGCTCAATCTTCCCGCGCGCTTTGCAACAGGCATCGACTATGGCGCCGACCCGGCCTTAGGGCCCATGGATTTCCATGCCTACGTAGAGGTCTATCTCGGGCAGCGGTGGTACATCTTCGATCCCTCCAATGTCGCCATCCCGATGGGATTGCTACGGATCGCCACCGGCCGCGATGCCGCGGATGTGGCATTCGCGACTATTTTCGGCACGGTCAATTCCATGGCTCCCATGGTCGTCATCGAAGCGTCGACCGGTGAACCTTTCATTGCGCCTCACCACTGCAGCGATGCGCTGTCGACCGCCGCTTGATCAGCGAACGGGGAGGAACACCGCGCCGGCAATGTTCTGCACGACCAGACGAATGGTACGGTTGGAGCGTTGCGCCATGATCTTGGCCATCACGTCCTGATAAGCGATGAGCTTGCCGAATTCGCGTTCGAAGCTGAGATTGCGCGTGTCCGGACCGATTTCGCTGGAAAGCAGCAGCAGGTCGCCTTTAGCGTCACGCGTATTGGATAACTTCCATACCGCCGTTTCGATGTTGCGCGCGGCGTTATACAGCGCTTGCGCGTCGAGGCTATCGAAGGCGTAAAACTCGTTTTTCTCGTTATAACCCAGGTGGATCATGCTTCCCAGACCGACGGTGAAAGCGAACACCCGGTCGCCCGTGTACTCCGGTTTGAATGCGAGCTGAAGAGCATCGACGCCTCGTTTTTCGCCCAACTCCGCGAAGCGCCACAATTGGGCGTAATCAAAAGCGCGTTTGGTCGCTTCATCGATGCTGCCAAAGCCGCCTTTGCGCAATTCGCGCGGATTGCGTCGATACAGTTTTTCCATGACCAGTTTGAGAGTCGCCAGGCTTTCCTCGAGATGCGTCTCGGCAACTTCGTCGATATCCGTTTTGGCAAGCTGCGACACCCGCCATTCTTTATCCGGCTTTGTTTTCCCGTCGGCTTGTTTGATTGACGAGCCGGCACATCCGGTCAATGCGGTGCAGACGACAAGCACCAGGCTTATTGGCGATTTCATGCTTTCCTCCCGCCGCGAGCTTAGCGCGAATTTTCTCGAATGCGGCGGCTTCCGTTACCATGCTCGAATTCGTTCGCCAAAGGGGAGTAGCGTATGGATTTAACCAGCCTTCAGCCGGGCCTGAAGGGTCAATGTGCCATCGTCGTTGGCCGCGAACATACCGCGCCGCACGTCGGCAGCGGCGTTGTGCCTGTCCTCGCCACGCCCGTCATGATCAATATGTTCGAGGCCTCGGCGCTAGCGGCAGTAGAAGAACATCTCCCGGAGGGGTATCAAAGCGTCGGCATTACGCTCGATATCCGCCATTTCGCCGCAACGCCGGTGGGCATGGAGGTTTTTGCCGAAGCCGAGCTGATCAGTGTAGAAGGCCGCACACTGCGTTTTCGCGTCGCTGCGCGCGACGCACACGAACCGATCGGCGACGGTTTCCACGAGCGGGTCATGATCAAGCTGGGCCGTTTTGACCAACGCATGGCGGACAAGCTTGCACATGTCAAAACGCAAGCAAAAAAATTCGGCAACATGCGTTTGCATACCAAATAAGGTCGGCAAATAAGGTCGGCAAATAAGGTCGAGGGAGACGGCGAAATAGCTTTTTTCCTACTTGTCCGCCCCTCGCCCTTTTCTATACTGCTAGTTTCCCGCTCACGAGGCCGCTATGAGTATGGCGTTTACCCTGGAACGGTATCTCCAGGCGGCTCCGGCGCCTTTCGACTTGCTCAGCCATCGGCACACGATGACCAGCCTCGAGGCGGCGCGTGTTTCCCAGGTCCGGGGCACGCAACTCGCGAAGGCGGTGCTTGTAGAGGATGAAGCACATCGCTATCTGATGGCGGTGTTGCCCGCGACTAAGAAAGTCGAGCTTGCATCCATCTCCGCCTACGCAGGCTGCGAAATGCACTTGGCGAGCGAAACGGAATTCAAAAGACTATTTGCTGATTGCGAGAGTGGCGCGGTTCCGCCGTTGGGCTCCGCCTACGACATGCCGACCATCTGGGACAAAAACTTACTGGCGGAATCCGATCTTTTCTTTGAAGCTGGAGACCACGAAACGCTGATTCACATGAAAACCAGCGATTTTATTCGGCTGTTGGGCGACGCGGATCCGCTGGATTTCGCCGCCCCTTAAACGACCCGCTCAACCGATTGCGGTATTGCCGATCTCCGGCGCCGAGGGGAGGGTGAAGAAAAAGCGGGCGCCTTCATTCATCGCCGATTCCGCCCAAATCCGGCCGCCATGTTTGGTCACGACCCGATGCGCCGTGGCTAAACCGATTCCCGATCCTGAAAATTCATTCGGGCTGTGCAGGCGGTGGAAGGGTGTAAATAGGCGCTCGGCGTATTGCATATCGAAACCCGCGCCGTTGTCGGCGATACAAAAGACTCGCTGACCATCCGCCTTTGAGGTCGAAAAGGAAATCTTTGCCGGGCTGCGGCGTTGCGTGTATTTCCACGCGTTACCCAGAAGATTGTCCAGAAGAATGCGCAACAGACCCGCATCGCCATAGGCGTCGATGCCCGGCTCTATTTGCGCCTCGACGACGCGCTCCGGGTGCTGCAAGCGCAGGTCGGCCACAATCTCCTGGGCAAGTTTGCTCATATTCACCCGCGCGGGTTGGACATCGGTCCGAGTCACCTTGGCCAAATGGAGCAAATCTTCGATCAACGAGTTCATCCGGTCGGCGGCCCGAATAATCCGATCCAAATCTTCCTTCGATTCGGGTTCGAGCTTGTCCTCGCCACGTGCACGCAGCAGGGCGCTGAAATTTCGCACGCTGCGCAGCGGCGCGCGCAAATCATGTGAGACGGAGTAGGAAAAGCTTTCCAACTCGTTCAGTGCGGTCTGTAGTTGTGCGGTGCGGTCTTGTACCCGGCATTCAAGTTCTCGGTAGACCTGGATATTTTCCATTGCGACCGAGGTCGTATCCGCAAGCGCTTGCAAGAGTTCCGCTTCGTCCTCGGTCGCGAGTCGCTGCTGTGCCCAATAAACGCCAATGGCACCAACAGGGGATTCCTTTCTGATGGGTGTCATCACCAGACTTTTGACGAAAGTAGGGCGGTACGCGTCGTGCGGAATGCGCGGATCGGCGTAGATGTCCTCGATCAGTACTTGCTGACGGTTCATCATTGCCCAGCCGCTGATACAAGTCTCCTGCGGAAAGCGATGGCCTTTCCACAGCGGACCGATCGCGTCTTCGTCAGCGTAGAAGCATTGTCCGTTCTCACTCAATACGAAAGTAGCGCCGTCCGCATCGACCAGGTCGCGCGCTGCGCTGCGGACGATCTTGGCGATTTGATCGATGCTTCGCGCCATCGATAGTTCTCGAATCGCCCCGACGATTTGATGCAGCGTCCTAGCGCGCGCTTGCACTTGCGTCGTGTTCGCTTTTCGCGCCGCCGTTCTTTTAAACGCAGGGACGAGCCGCCACAGTTCATTCTTCGATACGACGTCGTCTGCGCCTTCTTGTACGCCCTGCATCGCCTCGGCTTCCTTGACGGTACCGGTCAAGAAAATAAAAGGCAATCGGGCGGTCGAATGGGACCGCACGAGTCGAAGCGCCTCTCTGGACGCAAATCCGGCGACGTTGCTGTCCGACAGGATAAGGTCGAGCGGCTCCTTGTCCAGCGCCCTGCGAAAGTCCTGCGCGTGCTTTGCCACCAGCCATTCGCATTCGCCGAATTGCGCGTGAATAAAGCGGCGCACCTGTAGGGCGTCATCCGCGTCATCTTCGAGATGAAGTACGCGCAATAAAGGTGTAGCGGGCATAGTCATTAAGGTGGTTCAGACCAAGACGATGAACTTGTTTTTTTAGCACAGGCACGTCGGCGCTATCCCGCAGTTAAACGGGAACCGGACAATTGTCTCGTTCACGGCGGGCACCTACGACTTAAGTCTTAGGTCAGCGCGCGCGTTACGATCTCAGTGACATCCTTGGAGAGGTTGGGCGTCTCGCGGATCCGCTCCAAGGCTTGTCGGGCATACGCCTGTCGCCCGCTGTCAAATTTCTTCCATCGGTCGAAGCCCCTTGCCATCCGGGACGCAACTTGGGGGTTCAAGCGATCGAGTTGAATCACACAGTCCGCCAGGAAGGCATAACCGGAACCGTCCGCAGCGTGAAAGCGCAATTGGTTGGATCGAAACCCGCCGATGAGCGCATAGACCTTGTTAGGGTTTTTGATACTAAAGGCTTCGTGGCCTAATAACGATTGCACCCGGTCAAGCGTGTCCGGTAGCCGGGAAGTGGCTTGGGTACTCAGCCACTTGTCCGCCACGAGCGCCTCGTGTTTCCATTTCGCGTAGAAATCCGCCAATGCGGTTTCGCGTTGCGGCGTATGGCTGTTTGCGAGCGCCGCCAGCGCGGCCATCGCGTCGGTCATGTTGTCGGCTTGCGCGAGCTGCTCCATGCAGAGCGACACGACATCGGGCTCTTCCAACTCCATGAGATAACCGAGGCAAAGATTACGCAGCGCTCGTTTACCCGCCGACGGCGCGTCTGGGGAATACGGTTTTGGCGCGCGCATCTGGCGGTATAGGCCAAGGATCTCGCTCCTGAGCGCTCGCGCGATTCCCTGACGCATGTGTACGCGTGCCGCATGGATCGTATCCGGATCCACGATCTCCATTTGTTCGCCGAGATAAGCTTCCGATGGGAGCGCAAGTGCTTCTGCGGCGAACGCGGGATCGTCGACCGCATGGCGAGTCACCGCCGCGAAAGCAGCGATGAAGCTCTGTGGCAGCGTGAACGATTCGCCTCGATGCGCGGCGCGCACGTTGGCCAACAGGATTTCCGCGGCGAGCCGCTGGCCGGCCTCCCACCGGTTAAAGGGGTCGGAGTCGTATGCCATCAAGTGAGTGAGTTCGGCTTCGGTATAGGGATGGCGTAGCAGCACCGGCGCCGAGAAGCCGCGCAATAGCGAGGGCACCGGTTTCGATTTCACATTGACGAATACGAACTCATGTTCACCGGTCTTGATCGATAACACGCGGCTGGTTCCCAGCGATTGCGACTCGCCCTCAAGCTGCAGCGGTATGTCTACACCGGCGGTATCGATCAACCCCAGTGCGAAAGGAATGTGATAGGGCTGCTTCAAATCTTGCTGCGGCGATGGCGGGCAAGATTGCCTTAGCCTCAATCGGTAACGCCGGCTTTCACCGTCATACATACCCTCAGTCTCAAGGACCGGCGTGCCGGCCTGTTCGTACCAAAGTTTGAATTGCGTCAAATCTACGCCCGATGCATCCGACATCGCTTGAACGAAATCTTCGGTCGTGACCGCTTGCCCATCGTGCCGCTGGAAGTACAAATCCATACCGCGGCGGAAGGCTTCCTTGCCGATAAGCGTATGGATCATGCGCACGACCTCGGCGCCCTTTTCATAGACGGTTGCAGTGTAAAAGTTGCTGATCTCCATGTACGAGGAGGGACGGACGGGATGCGCCATCGGGCCTGCATCTTCCGGAAACTGCGCCGCGCGCAGACCGCGTACTTCTTGGATTCGCATCACTGGCCGTGAATACATATCTGCGCCATATTCCTGGTCGCGAAAGACGGTGAGTCCCTCCTTGAGCGAAAGCTGAAACCAATCGCGGCAGGTGACGCGATTCCCCGTCCAGTTATGAAAGTACTCGTGCGCGACCACGCGATCGATGTTTTGGTAATCGGTGTCCGTCGCGATATCCGGGCGGGCAAGCACATACTTAGTATTGAAAATATTGAGGCCCTTGTTTTCCATGGCCCCCATATTGAAGTCGCCCACTGCGA
>DATEOW010000015.1:0-12149 GCA_035273665.1 Burkholderiales bacterium
ATCCGGACCGGTCGAGTTTAGCGAGTAGTGCATCAATTTCTTCGCGAACCGCCGGCGCAGTCACAGCGGTGTGAGCGGGCATAGAAAAAATAAATACTAAAACAAGAAGTAAAAGTCTTATGCGTTCACGCATCGGGAGCCGTCGTTGCGGCATCCGCCTCATAACCTTGGCCCTGCCACTGAAGCAGGCAGAAGCCGTTGCCGAAGGGATCGCTCATTGTGGCTAACCGCCCCCACCCGAAACATGCGATTTCACCTTCAAGTACGGCACCAGCCCCACAGGCTCTGCTTACTGCCTTCTCGATGTCATCGACAATGAAATCAAGATGCACTGGCGTCCAATGTCGATGGTATTCGCGTCGTTGTATCGTCTCAGGGCTCGGGTAGGAACCTGCTTTCTTGAAAGTGAGATAAAGCGAGGAGGATGCCCCTTCCATTTCCGCAACCGTTCCGCCGAAAAGAAAACGCTTGAACTTGAGATCGACGGCGGTCTGATAAAAACGCAGAGCCGCCTCGATATCAGGCACGTCGATGTTGATGAGCATGTCCATTGCGAGCGCTTCGCTGAAACCTCTTCGACAGAACTTGGCGGACTTTAGTAGACGGCTCGCATCAAACGAGAGCGTGCCGCCGCAAGGAGCGCACGAGAATACAGTTTATGAAATCCGATAAGCAATCTGAACGGAAACCCCATGCGCGATTCACCCGTTGACTTGTTTATCACCGGTACAACCACCGAGCCGAAGTAGAGCCGGGTACATGAAAGCGGTTGCGAGACGGGCAAAACCATCAACCAGGATCGTGTGCGGCCGCCGAGATCGCACATGAGCAACTGGTTGGCCGTTCTTGCTTCCACACGCCAGGCCGAGAAGTTGCTGATCTCACCGGCAGCAAGCTGTCTTGCCTGCGCGTCGGTAGACGGTTTGGCAAGGAACACGCTGAGCAACAGGCGTTCAAGCTTGAATAGGCTTCCGGTGTAAAAAGCCTCGATGTATTCCGCATGCGAGACAGCATATGGTAGCTCGGTGGCGTAGCAATCCGTATAGGCGCCCGCGCCGGCATATTTGGCGATCAGCGCCTGTGTCGGTAGTGGACTCGCCTCAATGACGGACATATATGCAGCTTAACCGTTGCCTCGAAAAACCACTAACAGTGCTCCCAGAACGCTTCATTCCAGGGCCGGAGGTCAATCTCGCTTGACCATGCACTTCGCGGTTGCTGATGGAGCGCGAGTATCGATATTGCAATGTCGTTCGGATCGGACTGCGGCTCGACAGTGGAGGTGAGAGCAGACTCTGCGATGTCTGCATCGATGAGCACGTGGGCGACATGGATGCCGAATGGCCACAACTCCCTTCCCATGACTTGTGCGAGCGCACGCTGACCGAATTTTCCGACAGCCAAATTCAAATGGCCGGCGCGTCCTAACACCGATGATGTCGATCCGATGAGAAAAATGCTCCCTTTGCCATTTGTTTTCATGATTCGCCCTGCCGCTTGGCTGACCAGAAAGGCGCCGAAACAATTGTGCCTCCACGCACTTTCAAATGCCGGAGTGGAGATAACCAGCGTTTCGCCCGGCCCGGACTCTTGCAGGGAATAGACGACTAAGGAAGGGCAACCCTGGCTGGCGACGATTTGGTCGAAAACGCACTGTACGTCCGCTTCATGTGTGACATCGCCACCGTAGGATTCGGCCCGAACGCCATGCTCACGCAAATCTCGACACAGCGGCGCTAAGCGGTTCGCGTCCCGCGATACCAGCGCCAGATTGAAGCCCGATGAAGCGAGCTTGTTCGCAAGCGCGTAGCCGAATCCTGGCCCCGCTCCGACGATGACGGCTGTTCCCATCGATGCGTTTCTTGGCGCGGCGGCCGAGGCCGAGGGCCGAGAGGACGAGTTGTCGTAGTTTCGCCTTCCGGAAGGGGAAGCCCGGTCCCGCACACGGCGGTCTTGTGATGTGCCTGCAGTAATCCGAGCCGCACGGCGAAAACTAAACAACAGCTCTACCGGGCCGAAACGCAGTTTGCGCCAAACTTTCATTCCTTCCCACATCGTTGCGATCATTTCTCTTTTCCCCCCCCGAGATACGACGAGCGCCGCGTACGGTTATCTACCGACGTAGGCCAACCATCATGGTGCAGCGGCTACCGATCCCTAAAGGCTGAGTTCAGGCAGCCGTAGTGGAAAGATCCGGTCGCCCGATGTTAGGCACAAAACAAAAATAAGAGAGAACCCAAAGGTCCTACGGGGGGAGGGAAGGCGACTGCAAGCCTCTGGGCAGCACTAGGAAACCAAAACTTGGATAGCACCCGCTTGGATGCAGGCATTTGAGGTGGGCAACCGGCGGCTTATGCCTCTTCCGTGAGGGCAAAAAGCGGAAGTTGCGAGATGCCAAGCAAAACGGCCGATTCAACCGATCGCTTTGCTTCCTCAAGTTTGGCCGTCATGCCGGTATGGGTGCCGGCTTGCCAGCGATATTTCTGTTCAGGTGTTTCTTGACCGCTTAATTCGACGAAACCCAGTTTTTTCTTGCCCAGCCAATAGCCGTGCGAACGGTAGCCTCTTTCCCAATAGGGTTTCGTTCTCGCCGGTTTTCTTTTCTTCGTGGCCATGTCTTGTGTTTTAACTGGCCGCGCCACTTGTGGCAAGCGGGCTGGGCGCCAAAGGCAATACTTCCGTTGCCTTTGTTGCCTTGCGCGCTTCCTCGGCATCGCGCGCTGAGATGGCGGCGCACACGAGTGAAGACAAATAAGGCAGCGCTTGGGCCGAAAGTATAGCGGCCCATAGAATCGCTTCACGGTGATTGGTGCCCATCGTGTACAGCGTCACTCCCGCGGCCATGAGCAAGGTCACCGCCATTAAAGCCTCTTCGCGCACGGGGGCGAAAGCACCGAACCATCCGCCGCCCGCAACCCCCTTCGCCGTGCGAATGAAGGTGCCTTTCTTTTGGATCAAGCCCGAGAACACGCCTCGTGCAATCGCATGCGATAAGCCCATGCTCGCCACGGAGGCGCCGATTACGTCGAGCCAGCTGCAATCGACGCGCTTACGGTAGAGCACCGGGCCGAAGAAGGCTTTACAGACGAAGAAACCGAGAATGGGGAAGAGGAACAGGTCCAATGGCATGTTGAAAATCCAAGGCCAGTGAACCATGGCAAGCGTCCAATACAGCGCGAGGAAACTGAAGACCAAATGTAGCGCATCGGCGAACCAAGAGAACCATCCGGTGAGGAAGTGAAAGCGTTGTCCCCCGTTCAGCTTGCCTCGCCGCGTTAGCCAGCCCCAACGGTGCTTGAGGATCTGCATTGCGCCAAAGGCCCAGCGCGTGCGTTGCGATTTAAACGCTTTGAAATCCGCCGGCGTCAGTCCGCGACCCAGGACAGCGTCAACGTAGCGTGTTTCGAGGCCTTCGTTCATCAAGCGCAGGCCGAGTTCGGCGTCTTCGCAGATGCACCATTCCGACCAGCCGCCGGTGCCGGCAAGCGCGTCCTTACGCACCAGAGTCATCGTGCCATGTTGAATGATCGCATTGCGTTCGTTGCGGTGATGCATGCCGATGCGGAAGAAACCATCGAATTCCCAATTGCACATGCGTTGAAAGGCGCTGCCTTCAAAGTCACGATGCGCCTGCGGCGCTTGCACCACGGCAACCGTAGGATCCGCAAAATGCGGCGTCAGCGTCTTGAGCCAGTGACGTTCGACGACATAATCTGCGTCGACCACGCCCACGATTTGCGCCCGCGGATCGGTTTGTTTGAGACCGTAGTTGAGCGCGCCGGCCTTGAATCCTGGCCAGTTCTCCAGATGGAAAAAGCGGAAACGCGGCCCGGCGCTCTCGCACCATACCTTCACGGGTTCCCACACGGCCGGGTCCTTGGTGTTGTTATCGAGCACCAGTACTTCGAAGTCTTCGTAGTCAAGGTGAGCCAGACTTTGCAGCGTCATGATCACCATGTCGGGCGGTTCGTTGTAACAGGCCAGATGAACGGACACGAACGGACGGGGCGCATCGGCATCCATCACGGGAATGAACTCACGCTGCCAAGCGCGCCGCCACATCACCTCGGTAAACTCGAAAGCGTTCGCGAGCAGCACCGCAATCATCGCTACCAGCGCGGGGAGTAAAAGAAAGAACATGGTCCAGTCGAGCCAATCGAGATAGAACTCGAAGGGCACGCCGATCAGCCAGACGATTAGCGTTGCCGATGCTTGTATGAGCGCACAGAAGAAGAGCTTCCCCGCAAAGCGAAAACGGCGGAAAGCGGCCGCAAAGAAATACATGAACGGCGCGGCCAGCAACGCGGCCGCCAGTGCTTTACCGGGCCAGATTTGGTCTCCAACCACCGGGCCGGCGAGCGGAAACTTGGGATTGCGGTCGGCGTAGAACAAACCCCAGTACGCGCCCGCTCTTCCTTCCAGCTCCTGTTTCCAGGGCTGGTCGAAGGCTTCCATAAAATAGTAATCCAGGTCGCGCTCGGCCGCCTTCTCCAAAAACGCGCGAACGAAAGCCGCTTCACTCTCGATCGACGGATAAGCGCCGCGCTGCCGGTCGCCTTGACTCGGCCAGCCGACTTCGCCAATGACGATCCGTTTCCGGGGATACGCACGCTGCAATTCGTCATAGCTATTCATGACGTGGTCGACAGCATATTCCACCGGCGTACCTTCCCAGTAGGGCAAGAGGTGGATGGTGATGAAGTCGACGTTGCGCACCAATTCCGGGTACTTCAGCCAGATATGCCAGGGCTCCGCAGTGGATACAGGCACACGCACTTTGCCCCGGACTTCCTTCAAATACCGGACAAGGTCTTTGACGCTCACTTCACCGCGCAGCACGGATTCGTTGCCGACGATGACCCGATCGACGTGGCGGTTGTTACGGACCGTCTCGATCAGCGCATCGATTTCTTTTTGATTGTTCTCTTCGCGCATATCCAGCCAGGCGCCCGCCGTAACATTCATGCCGTATGCCCGCGCCAAGCGCACGACGGCAGGATTTTCGGTCGACGTGTAGGTGCGAATGCGTTTGGTCACGCTGGACAATAGCTTCATGTCCGCTTCGAGCTCTTCCTCCGTCGGGAAGCGTTTTTTTGTTGGATCGTCGTCGCGCTGAAAGCCGCTGTACGCCATGCCGTTGACCTTGGCGGTCCAATCGGGCAATAGAACCGGGCGGTTGATCCACTGCCAGAAAGCCAGATTCAACAGCGCGATGATGATGGTGACCAGAAGCGCCGAAAGCGACAGCTGAGAGCTGCGGGGACGCTGGACGGAAGAATCGTTCAAGAAAACCCTCTACAAATTGGGACCGCGCCGGCCCGGGATAAAATCTAGGGGCAACACATGGTGGCGACGGGCGCGTATTCTAGCCTCGCCCTCGCGTACCTGCGACATTCTGTCCGTCATAATGCGCATTGCCTCGCCGAATTTGCGGAAGTCGGCCGTAGCCTCGTCTCGATAAGCAGACACTCATAGAGAAAATATGCGCTTTTATCTTCGTATCTGGACCCCCGCCCTAGCGGCTTTGCTTCTGGCCCTCGTCGCTCGCTATGCCTTCATTCAACCGGCGCCTATTGGTGCCCTTTGCGCCTCGGCGATGACGCCGTGGTGGTGCGGTTTGAGACAGGCTTTGATCATGACCTTTGCAACCCAAGGACTCGGCTTCGCCGCCCTCATATTGGGTGTATTGGCGGTTTTCAGCCGAAGCCGGCGCGTTTCCCTGTTGGGGGTTTGCGTCGGGCTCTTCGGTTTGGTTTTGTATTGCTACGAGATGTCCGCGGTGGGTCTGACCTTAAGCGTGCTTACTTTGGCGCGTGTCGCGCAGTTGCCGAAGCCGGCGGTCGGGCCATAGCACGGCAAAGGCGAACAGCAGGCACAGGAGCGCCCAGATTTGCGCATGCGGATTGGCCCACCCCTCACGCAGCGAAATCGAAATCGCGGAGGGGATCAACCAAAGGGCCAGTACTCTTTCCTCAACGTCCGCGTGGGCACGGACGTCATCGGCGAAATGCTCGCTATGGACCGCTATCCATCCCAATAGCGCGAAGCCGCAGGCCGGCAGAAGAAACATGGCCACCGGGAAATCGCGATATCGCGGGTCGACTACATGCAGTAAACAGACGATTGCCGCGGCGACAAGAAATAGGAATCGGAGCAGCCCCAACGCGCGCTCGATCGACCGATAGGTCCGTACATTGGTGTTGAACCAACGGGCGAAGCCCGACAACGGGGCGGGACGGGAAATATGGCCGGAATCCATCCAACGCGCGACTGATTGGATCAACCGGATGCCCAGCCATGGAACAAAGAGCGTGTAAAGCCCAAGGAGCCACCATTCGACGCTGTCGTGCGCTCCCCTTTGGAAGGCAAACCATTGTGCAACCGCAATAGCGCCGACGATGATTCCGCCCAGCGCAAGCGTTGCGAGTGCGGTCCGGGTCGCGGCGCCGGTGCGGTAAAAAGCGAAGCCGACGAGCACGGCGCTGCCCAGCGCTGCGCCGAAAATGCCGCTCATCCACATCGGCTCTTCCGCAACCGGTCCGAAAAAGCTGAACTTCTCTTCGCCGTCGGCCGCATACAAACCCCAATAGCCGCCAACCGTTCCTTCCTGCAGGCGTTTCCAGGGCTGGTCGAAGGCTTCGATGATGTTGTACTGCATTCGTTCGCTCAGCGCGAGAAGGCTGAATTCGCGGATGAAACGGGCTTGATTGACGGCGCTCGGTTGTGCGCCATGGCGATTGCGTCCGGCGCTCGGCCAGCCGGTCTCGCCGATGAGGATTTCGCGGCCGGGGAAGGCGTCCTGAACCTTCTTATATACCCACTGCACATGTGCAAGCGCCCGGTCGATTGGCGCAGGATCGTCTTCCCAATAGGGCAGGATATGGATGGTGACGAAGGAAGTGGATTCGGCCACGCGAGGATGACGCAGCCAATATTCCCAGACTTCGGCGTAACTCACGGGCAAGCTCGTCGCTTCGCGCACCCGATCGATGTACTGCCGCAGCTTTGCTTCGGTCAACTCCCCGCGCAGCAGCACTTCATTGCCGACGATCACCGAGCGAATGGCGTCAGAATCTCGTTGCAAGACTTCGAGTCCGAGGGTGATTTCTTGTTCGTTCTTCAGCGTGTCTCGCCCGATCCACATCCCCATGATGACTTTCATGCCGAATTTGCGTGCGATACGGGGAATTTCGGACTGCCCTTTCGCCACCGAATAAGTGCGCACGCAATCGGTCCGCCTGGACAAAATCGCGAGATCCGCTTCGATTTGCGAAGGCGATACGATGAAATCGGGGTCGTGCGGCGTCTGCTCCGCGCGACGATAAGGCGCGTAAGACATACATTGAACGCTGTTGTCGGCCGCATCGCGCACCTCGACAGGGGTGCCTAGCGCAATCCAGTATGCGAGTGCGCCGGCTGCGCCGCAGGCGAGCAAGATAAAGCTGAGGACGCGTGTTTTGCCAGGCGAGAAATCGAGAAAAGGCATGTGCTTCTTATTATCCAACGCCGCTAGCGAGCGTCGGCGCATTGTAATGGGCTTTCAGGGCGCCAAGCGTTCGATTACCCAGCCTGCTTCCCTCAGGCTGTAACGCAGGCGGTCGTGCAGGCGATTGGGGCGACCTTGCCAGAATTCGATGGCTCGCGGTCGCAGACGATAACCGCCCCAATGCGGCGGGCGAGGCGGATTCTCGCCGTATCGCCGTCCGAACTCCGCCATGCGTTCTGCCAAAATTGCGCGATCTTGGATGATTTCGCTTTGCGGTGACGCCCAGGCGCCGATACGACTGGCCAGAGGGCGGCTTTGGAAATATTCATCCGACTCCGCTGCTGTCGTCTGTTTCACGCTTCCTTCAACGCGTACCTGGCGCTCCAGTTCAGGCCAAAAAAACAGCAGGGCCGCTTCGGCATGCGTCGCCAATTCATTGCCCTTGCGGCTGCGGTAGTTCGTGTAAAAGACGAAATCTCCCTCGCTCACTCCCTTGAGCAACAGCATTCTTGCGGACGGTCGGCCCGCATCATCCACTGTGGCCAGCGTCATCGCCGTGGGTTCGGGAATAGCCGAATCGATGGCCTGCCGGAGCCATTTATCGAACTGCAGTAAAGGATCGCCGTGGACGTGCGACGGCTCCAGCGTGGCATGCGTGTATTCCTTGCGCAGATTGGCGATATCCATCGATGTGCATTTCGAAACGGAAGACCGCATTTTAGCCCCGCAGGGCTAGAATGGATTTTCTTCTCTCCGGTTCAGGGCCAATGGCGGTTATCGATTACGGCGAGGGCGTGCTGGCCGTGGATGCGGACTATCTGCGTCCGGGACTCGCCGCGATTCATCTGCTCATTGAGAACGGCCGCGCCGCCATTATCGACACGGCGACGCATTCAGCGTCGCCGCTGGTATTTGCGGCACTTGCCGATAAAGGTATCTCCCCCGAGCAAGTCGATTACATCATCCTTACGCACATCCATCTCGACCACGCGGGCGGGGCGGGGGTCCTTATGCGGCAATGTCCGAATGCGCGCCTCACGGTACATCCTCGTGGTGTAAGCCATATGGCGGACCCCGGCAGGCTTGTGGCGGGCGTCAGTGCGGTTTACGGAATTGAGCGTACGAAGGAAATGTACGGCGATATCCTGCCGATATCTTCGGCTCGCATCGTCCCCACGCCGGACGGCAGTGTCGTGCATTTGGCGGGGCGCCCATTGCGTTTTTACGAGACGCCTGGGCACGCGCGACACCATGTGGCAGTGCACGACGAAAAAAGAACCGGCTGGGTATTCGCCGGCGATACCTTTGGGCTCTCCTATCGAGAGCTTGATGAAGGGGAGCGCCAATTTGTTTTCCCGACAACGAGTCCGGTCCAGTTCGATCCGATCGCCTATCACCGCTCTATCGATCGCGTCGCGAGCTTGGCGAGTGATGCGCTTTATGTCACGCATTTCAGTCGGATTCATAAACCGCGGGAGAAGGCGGATGTTCTGCATCGTTTGGTTGACGCGCACGCGGCGCTGGCAGTGGCTTTACGCCATAGCGGGGAGCGCCGGCCCGGGTTGCTCTATGACGCCGTACGAGCGCTTTTTATAAGCGAAGCAAGGCGTTTCGGCAGCCGCCTTAGCGATGAAAAGCTGCTCGACGTGTACGGAATGGATGTCGAATTGAACGCGCAAGGGCTCGACGTCTGGCTAAATACATCCGCCTCCGCGGCCTGAAACGCATGAAGCGCTGCAAGCATTTTTGATTTTTCACTGTGGTGCAGAAGCGACCATAGAGTGAAAAGCATGCAAATACCTCTTGCGCGATTGCTTGGGCTTGTGCATTCTCTCGTCGCCGAGCCGTGTAGTACGCGGCGATGCATAACGATCGAGATCATTACACACGCTTAAGTGGAGGTTTGACGATGGCGACCAAGAAGAAGCCCGCGAAGAAATCTGCTGCAAAGAAACCCGCCAAAAAGAAAGTAACGGCGGCGGCTAAGAAGAAACCGGCCAAGAAGGCAGCACCGGCCAAGAAGAAAAAAACCGCAGCGAAACGCAAGCCGAATGCGGCGTTCATGAAAGCTATGACGCCAAGCGCATCTTTGGCAGCGGTCGTGGGTAGCGCAGCTCTGCCGCGCACCGAGGTGACCAAGAAGATCTGGGCCTACATCAAGAAAAACAAACTGCAAGACTCAGTCAATCGGCGCAACATCAATGCCGACGACAAGCTGAAAGAGATTTTCGGCGGGAAGAAGCAAGTTTCGATGTTCGAAATGACCAAGCTGGTCAGCAAACATTTGAAATAAGTTGTTTTAGGGGAGGATAGCGGGTGCCGTTCGCGGTTCCCGGCTCATACGGACTCCACAAACGGCCGGAGCGCTCTGCGCGACCGGCCGTTTTATTTGCGCTATGCTGAAGCCATGAGCGCAGCCTTCCGCATTGGCTTCATCGGTACCGGGCGCGTCGCCCAGGCACTGGCAGTGGGTCTCGATAAAGCCGGTTGGTCGGTGGCAGCGGTTTCCAATCGAAATTTCGCGCCTGCCTCTCGCTTGGCGGCGCAGTTGACCGGATGCATTGCACACGCGGATGCCCAAGCCGTCGCCGATGGTGCCGATTTGGTCTTTCTTACCGTCCCCGATGACGCAATTGAGGGGATCGCCCAATCGCTACGCTGGCGCCGGGGGGTAGCTCTCGTACATTGCAGCGGCGCGACGGGGTTGACGGTTTTGCAAAGTGCGGCGAGCCAAGGTGCGGCCATCGGCGCGTTCCATCCGCTGCAAGGTTTCAGTGACGCGCAGATTGCGTTGCGCACACTGCCGGGCTGTGCGGCAGCGATCGAAGCCGCGGAACCCTTGTATACCAAGCTGAAGGAAATTGCGGCGGTACTGGGCATGCGCCCCTTCGCTTTGCCGGAGAATGCGCGGGCGCTCTATCACCTGTCCGGAAGCTATGCCGCCTCATTTCTCGCGGTGCTGCTGCATGAGGCTGCGAATATTTGGCAAAGCTTTGGCATACCGCGCAAAGAAGCCCTCGCGGCATTGTCGATGCTGGCGCAAGGAAGTCTCACCTCCATTGCACAGCAAGGACCGGTGCAAGCCTTGACCGGTCCGATCTCCCGCGGTGATGCGGGAACGCTCGCGTTGCATCTGCAGTCGCTACGTGACGAGAAACCCGAGAGCCTACCGCTCTACGTCCTGCTTGCTGAACACAGCATCGAGATGGCGCAACAGCGCGGCGTGCCGGAAGAAGCGATCGAGCGTATGCGCATAACGCTCGAAGAGGCGAAACGGATTTGATTCGAAATCATTTCGTGGCATACGCGCGCTGGTCAAGTAATACGGCTCGCGGCCTCCAATAGCGTCAGGTTCTCGCCGCTGTCAAAAATCCGATGTAGGGATTTACCTTATGCCTTGTCGGTAAGAGCGGATATTTGAATCCAGCTGCCTCCTTCATCCATGCTATGGATGATTTATTGCATTGCATTGGCTTTAGTTTTGTTCAATGCTTAGATCGAAACGCAGCGTCATAGGGTGGCGCTTTCGATCAAACAAAAATAATAACTACAACACGAAGGGAAATGGCAATGGACGCGGTCGCAGTGTGGTTTCGCTATGTGTGTGTGTTGTTGCATGTCTTTGCGCTGGCTGTTGCACTCGGTACCATCTTCCGCGAGGATTTCAAACTCCTCATCGAAAAAAATCCGCATCTCGATTTACGCCATTTGCATCGCATCTCTCGTGTAATTCTCTGCGCTCTCGCCGTGTTGTGGGTGACGGGTCTGACGCTGATCAGCATCGATACCGGTTGGTCGCCTGAAAAACTTGCCAATCCGAAATTGCTTACAAAACTCATTGTTGTGGTTGTGCTCACCATCAACGGTGTGGTCTTGCATCGCATCCTGATGCCATCACTTTCAAGTCCATCGTCCCATTCGCCACGCGTCGCCACGATCTTTTCTCTGGTAGGTGCGATCAGTATGGTGAGTTGGTTGTACGCCGCGTGCCTGGGTGTGGCAAAACCTTTGGTTCCCTTGATGGGCTTCGCCAGTTTTTTCGGCTTGTATCTACTGGCGGTCGGTGGGGCGATCGGGATTGCCTTAACGTATATGCGTCCACGTATAGAACGATTGCTTGAGACTGAGCGGCCGCCCGCCGCTATCCACGAAGATACTTATGTGGATTTTCCCTTGAGCGGCGAAATGCAAAACCTGGAGCCTCAGTAGATCAAGCCCGCTACCGGGCGCGATCGCTTAGGCTGCTGCGCTCCGCGTCGTTGCAATTTTCGCGCGGTTCGCCGCACTCACCAGCGCCTTGAGCGACGCAACGACGATATCGGCGTCGATTCCGATGCCGTATAGCGGGGCGGCCAGGCCTGGGGCACTCGCTTCCACGAACGCAACCGCCTGGGCATTACTGCCGATGCCCAGCGAATGCTCCTCGAAGCTCTGAATGCTCAGATCGGTATGCAACGCATGCGCGAAGGCGTCGATTGGACCGTTGCCTGTGCCTCGCAGGACCTGCTCGGTACCGTTGACGCGCATGGTCGTTACCACGCCACAGCCTTTGCCTTCGCTCACCAATGAATGCGAAACGTAAGCATAAGGCTCGGTGGGCGCCAGATACGTCGCATTAAAAATCGCCCAAATTTCGGCTGAGGACAATTCCTTTCCGGTGTTG
>DATEOW010000016.1:0-9963 GCA_035273665.1 Burkholderiales bacterium
TCGCCTTGACCTTGCCGGCTGCCGAGCAATTGCATGGATTCGGCCACGATTTCGGTGGAATATCGGTCTTGTCCGGTTTCCTTGTCCTGGTATTTGCGGGTGCGGATGCGGCCCTCGACATAAATCTGCGACCCCTTCTTACAATACTGGCCGACAATTTCCGCTAGACGGCCAAAGAAGGAAATGCGATGCCACTCGGTTGCTTCCTTCATTTCGCCCGAAGCCTTGTCCTTCCACTTATCCGTGGTTGCAATGCGGATGTTGGCAATCGCATCGCCCGAAGGCATGTAACGGGTTTCCGGATCCGCACCCAGATTGCCCACCAGTATTACTTTGTTGACCGACGCCATGATTCCCTCCTGAAATATGCCCGCTAGTTTAATGGGCCGCGCTGTTTGCCGCACGTCCATGTGAAGGCGCCGGAATCCGCATCCCGGCCGCCACACCGAGCCACAGCAAAGCGAGTGCGCCGGCCAATATGAATACCGCCTGGGGGCCGAAATTCGCCGTCAACCATCCGCCGAGCACCCCGCCTAACGCAAGTCCCAGGTTCTGCGTGGTGTTGTACACCCCAAATGCGGTGCCTCGTGAGGCCGCCGGAGCAACTCGCGAAACGAGCGAAGGCAAACTAGCTTCCAAAATGTTGAAAGCGACAAAAAAGGCCAGGAGCAGACCGACATGAGCATAAATCGAAGTCACGCCGGAGGCGTACCCAATTTGTGCGATGAATAAAAGCGCAATGGAACCGATGAATAGGCGCTTTGCGCGGCCACGACGCTCGGCCATCAGAAGGGGCGGCATCATCAACACAAAAGACAGCAATACCACCGGCAAGTACACCATCCAGCTTTGTTGCGACAAAGGCACGCCGGCGCCTTTCAACAGCATGGTGGGCACCACCACAAACATGGACATCTGTGCCACATGCAGCGCGAAGATGCCGAAGTTCAAGCGCAGCAACTCGACATTTCGCAGCACCGCCATAAACCCGGCCTTGCTTAAATCGGCGTGCGCCGACTGTGCCGGCGGCTCTGCTGGAACAATTCTGTAAAGCACGACAATCGCGGCAAGCGCCAGCAATCCCGTCAGAATAAAAATGCCATCCAGGCCGACCCATTGATACAGAAGTGGCGAGCTGATCAGGCACAAGGCAAACATCAAACCGATGGAGGCGCCAATGACAGCCATGGTCTTGGTGCGCTGCTCCTCTCGCGTTAGATCCGCCGCCAATGCCATGACGGCGGCGGAGATCGCACCAGCACCCTGTATGGCGCGCCCGGCGATCACAACCCAAATATTCTCACCGATGGCGGCGATAACACTGCCCACCGCAAAAATGAGCAGGCCCAACAGAATCACTCGTTTGCGGCCAAAACGGTCAGCTGCCATGCCGAATGGAATTTGCAGGCAGCCTTGCGTCAAGTTGTAGATGCCCAGTGCCCAACCGATGAGCACCAGGCTATGGCCGTCTTGTAGTGACGGCGCATGCACAACGAAAACCGGGAGGATGGAAAAGGCCCCGAACATGCGCAGCGCAAATATGGAACCGAGGGAAAAAGCTGCACGGATCTCCTCGGCCGTCATACGGTGCGAGGAAGGGAGGGACTGCATGATGGGTAGCGGACGATAGGGCGAGTTGCGTATAGTAGCAGGTTTGCTTTTTGCGCCCCTCTATGGAAGCCATCCGGGTTCGCGGTGCACGCACCCATAACCTGAAGAACATCAATCTCGATCTGCCTCGCAACAAGCTGATCGTGATTACTGGTCTGTCCGGCTCGGGCAAGTCTTCGCTCGCGTTCGATACCTTGTACGCCGAAGGGCAACGGCGGTACGTTGAATCGCTGTCGGCTTACGCGCGGCAGTTCCTGCAGTTGATGGAAAAGCCCGATGTCGATTTGATCGAAGGGCTATCGCCCGCGATATCCATTGAGCAGAAAGCCACCAGCCACAATCCGCGCTCCACCGTTGGGACGGTGACGGAGATTCACGATTACCTGCGATTGCTTTTCGCACGCGTTGGCAGCCCTTATTGCCCGGATCATGCAGAACCGCTAAGCGCTCAATCGGTATCCCAGATGGTTGATCATGTGCTGGCGCTGCCAGAAGACACCCGCCTCATGGTCCTGGCGCCGGTGGTAAGCGGACGCAAGGGCGAACATGTCGATCTCTTCGAGGAATTGCGCGCCCAGGGATTCGTGCGTCTACGCATTGACGGGGAGGTGCATGAAATCGACGCGCTACCCAAGCTGGCGAAAAGCACAAAGCATAGCGTCGACGTCGTGGTCGACCGTCTCAAGGTCCGAACAGATCAGAAGCAGCGCCTTGCCGAATCCTTTGAAACGGCGTTGCGCCACGCAGACGGTCGCGCGATCGCGGTGGAAATGGACAGCGGCGTGGAGCATCTCTTCTCAGCGAAGTTCGCGTGCCCGATTTGCAGCTATTCGCTGCCCGAACTGGAACCGCGCTTGTTCTCGTTCAACAATCCGATGGGCGCTTGCCCGGAGTGCGACGGGCTTGGCGGCATCCAATTTTTCGATCCGAAGCGCGTGGTCGCGCATCCGGAATTGTCGCTTGCCTCCGGCGCGATTCGCGGATGGGATCGGCGCAACCAATTTTACTTCCAGATGCTGACGAGTCTGGCCAATCACTTCAAGTTTGATGTAGACAAGGCCTTCACCGAATTGAACGAAGCAGTGCGGGCGATCGTTCTATACGGCACGAAAGAGAAAATCCCGTTCTCCTATCTGAATGAACGGGGTCGCACGACGATTAAAGAGCATGCCTTCGAGGGGATCATTCCCAGTCTGCAGCGCCGGTACAAAGAAACGGATTCTGCGGTCGTGCGCGAGGAGCTTGCCAAGTACCTCAACCACAAACCCTGCCCGGCCTGCCAAGGTACGCGTCTTCGCGGCGAGGCGAGGCATGTGAAAGTCGCCGATCGCGCGATCTACGAAATCAGCGCGATGCCGCTGCGTGAATGCACGGTCTTCTTCCAAAACATGAAGTTGCCGGGTCACAAAGCGCAAATCGCCGAAAAAATCGTCCACGAAATTAGCGCCCGCCTCTCTTTTCTCGTCAATGTGGGGCTGGACTATTTGTCCTTGGATCGTTCCGCCGAGACCTTATCCGGCGGTGAAGCCCAGCGTATTCGGCTGGCCTCGCAAATCGGCTCAGGACTTACCGGGGTCATGTACGTGCTCGACGAGCCCTCGATCGGCTTGCATCAACGAGACAACGACCGGCTACTCGATACGCTGAAATATCTGCGCGATATCGGCAACACGGTCATCGTGGTGGAGCACGACGAAGACGCGATTCGAGCTGCGGACCACGTCGTCGATATGGGTCCCGGCGCAGGCGAGCATGGAGGACAGATCATCGCCGAAGGCACGCCGCGCATGATCGAAGAAAGCGACGCATCGGTCACCGGACAATATCTTTCCGGCGTTCGAAGCATCGCGCTCCCGTCTCGACGCGTCAAACCAGATTCCGAACGCCTGCTCCGAATTGCCGGAGCGCGCGGTAACAATCTTAAAGCGGTCACGGTCGAGATTCCTGTCGGGCTCTTCGTCTGCGTCACCGGCGTATCTGGTTCCGGCAAATCAACGCTCATCAACGATACGCTCTACTCGTCCGTCGCCCGGGAGTTATACGGTTCGGCCCTGGAACCCGCGCCTCACGACGAAATTATCGGCATCGATCAATTCGACAAAGTCATCAACGTCGATCAAAGCCCTATCGGACGTACGCCGCGCTCCAACCCGGCTACTTACACGGGCCTGTTCACCCCTATCCGCGATCTATTCGCCGGCGTGCCCGGTGCACGCGAGCGCGGGTATGGCCCCGGCCGCTTTTCCTTCAATGTCAAAGGCGGCCGCTGCGAGGCGTGTCAAGGCGACGGCGTGCTGAAAGTGGAAATGCATTTTCTGCCTGACATCTATGTTCCTTGCGATGTCTGCCACGGCAAGCGCTACAACCGAGAAACCTTGGAAGTGCAGTACAAAGGCAAGAACGTCTACGAAGTGCTCCACATGACTGTCGAGCAGGCACATGCTTTTTTTAATGCGGTGCCCACGATCGAAAGAAAATTGCAAACACTGCTCGACGTTGGGCTGGGCTACATACAGCTTGGACAATCCGCCACAACGCTGTCTGGCGGGGAAGCACAACGCGTCAAGTTGGCGCTTGAATTATCGAAGCGGGATACGGGTCGTACTTTATATATCCTGGACGAGCCGACCACTGGGCTGCACTTTCAGGACATCGAATTGCTTTTAGGCGTGCTTCATCGCCTGCGGGACCACGGTAACACCGTCGTCGTCATCGAGCATAACCTTGACGTCATCAAGACGGCTGACTGGTTGATCGACCTCGGTCCGCAAGGTGGCGACGGCGGTGGGCAAATCATCGCGCAAGGCACCCCCGAAGAAGTCAGTGAAGTGGCGGCCAGTTACACGGGTCATCATCTGAAGCCCTTGCTTAGCAAACGGATACCTAAACCGCGTAAAATCGCCTCGACTTAGCGTTTTCGAAGGGATGAATGTCAATGCGTTTTCCTTATCTTGCTTTGCTGCTTCTGACCATCATTTATGCGGCGCCCGCAGCTGCGCAAAATGTCTACCGTTGCGGCAAGCAGTATCAGGATCGTCCATGCGATCCTGTTCCCGCCACAGTGCATGGCCCTGCCACAGCGACGCCTGGAGGCGGGTCGGAGAGCTGGGAACATCGCGAATCGCGGCACTATGCCGAAGAAGAAAAAAAGCGATCGCAATGGCAATATGAATGCAGCCGCTACGATCAAGATTTGCGGAACGTGTACACCACACAGGACAGCGGCGCGGGTCGCAGCAATATGGACACCTTGAACGATCGCGCGCGACGCGTCGAGGAACAGCGCAAGCTCGCCGGTTGCGGATGACCGCCATGTACTCGGCAGCCACTTTCGTTGAAGCGGTGCAGGGTGAATTATTGGAGGGGCCGGTCTGGTCTGCCAACGAGCAGGCATTGTATGTCGTCGACATCGTCGCTCAGACATTGATACGGTATCGGCCAAGCACAGATGAAGCGCAGAAGTGGAAGCTGCCGGGGGATATCGGTTGCGCGGCATTGCGACCCAAGGCAGGTCAACTCGCCGTGGCACTGCGGAGCGGTCTTTTCAGTTTCGATACGAGCACCGAAGCGCTCGAACCCATCGCCCCTGCAGACTACGACGTTCGCACAACGCGCTTCAATGACGGTTGCGTCGATCGCGCTGGCCGCCTCTGGATCGGAACCATTTACGAGCCGCGCGATCACCCCGCCGCGGTGCTGTATCGCTACGACGGCACTGGTCCGCTAAAAAGAATGAGAAAGGGTTTCACTACATCGAACGGCTTGGCTTTCAGTCGTGACGGGCGGGTGGCTTACTTCGCCGATACGCCGCAACGCAAAGTATGGGCGTTCGACATCGACGATGAGGGCGACTTGCATCACCAGCGCGTGTTCATCGACTTCGAATCCGCCTCGCTGCCGGGGCGTCCGGATGGTGCGACGATCGATGCGGAGGGTTGCTACTGGCTTGCCATGCTGGATGCCTGGCGCATCGGCCGCTTCGATCCGCAGGGGAAATTGATGCTGCAGATCGAATTGCCGGTGCGTTGGCCGACGAAACCTTGTTTCGGCGGGGCCGAACTCAAAACGATTTTCGTCACCAGTTTGCGCTCCGGACGCGATGCCGCGCAGCTTGCCGAATCCCCTCGGGCGGGAACTTTGATCAGCATCGAAACGGCCATTGCGGGCCTTCCCGAAAACACCACGCGTTTCTAACCGCCGATTTCCTTCAAGGCGCTCCATAGCCAATACAAGCCAAAGATTACCAAGGCGAGGCCGAAGAGTCTGCGACCGCTTAGTTTCATGGCGCGCCCCAGCTAGCGATCATTTTTTTGAGGGGTTCTGCAAAAAAAGATGCGGGTTTGAGGATTCGATTTTCCATTTTCACGAGCAGCGGAAAAATCGCGGCAAGATATTCCTTGAATTGCGCATCCTCGTATAACCGCTTGCGCCGCTCATCGCGATCGTCGAGGCTGCTATAAGCCCACAGATGCACCACTTGGTTCAATTCGCCGATCTCGGCGGTATACCAGCCCACAGGCGGTCCGAGAATGTCTCGCTGTGGCGCGAACCCCTTCTCTTCGTAAACTTTTAGGAATGCAGGTAGCTTTCCAGGATGCAACGTATAGATGCGCTCTTCGACGAACATCGTCACTCCTCCATTGAAGAGGCGATTTTACACACCGCGCATGAAGAGATATTCGACGATCGAATAACCGCCCATACCGCCGAACGGGATCAGCAAGGATTTGAGCGCCGGCCGTTGGAAGAAAGGGCGAAAAGCGCCGGCCCGCGTATCCCGAATGCGTGTAATGAGCGCCTCGATCAAACGCACCGGGCCGCATGGCAGCTCATCGCCTCCCGCGCTACGCAACAGACAAGCGTTGTAATGCGCGAGCGAGCGCGAGCGCGCCATCTCCGCGGCTTGCCGCAAGCTGTAGCTGCAATACATCACGTAAGCGACGAACACGGCGACAACGACAAGAATGGACGGAGAAATCTGCCAATCGTCGAACAGCCGGATCTGCCCCAAGGCAAATACCAACAGGACAAAGAATGGGAAATAAATGAAGCGCTCTACTTCCGTCGTGAGTCGTACCACCACACCGAAGTCGATCCAGTTCTCCAATACTTGCAAGCGGTCGCGCGTACAAGCGCCGCTCCCACAATCGCGGAAGCCGATTTCTTCCGCGTACCGACGATGTACTGCGGTTGGATATTGCGTATCGCAGGTGGCCAACCACTCAAGGAAACGGGTCGTGTGACGGACGATATCGAGCACCTGAAAGGCGAGATACAACAACAAGAAACCGGAGAGACTGATCAGGATAACCGAGCAGATCCACACCGCCTCGCCGCGGAACGGCAACTGGTGTTTGCCGAGCAGAATGATCGAAATAAAGAAAAGAAAACAAACGAAACTAATGGGCAACGCCCGCAATAGTCTACTGCGGGCATAGGTATCTTTGTCGTAGTTGAGCCACGCCTGCTCCCCACTTGTCATTTCTCCACTTGAGGGAAAGAATTCAAGCGTCATCGAATCCTTCGCGCGCCGAAATGCGCGACTGATGTAAAGGATAGACGTCAGCGCGGCAATGCCGGCGAACAGAAAAAAAAGCAGTGAAGGCCACAAGCTCACACCCTCAAACCAAGCGAAGGGTTCGATGAGATCGGCGACCAACGGACGCAGCAAGCGCCCCGCCAAAATAACAATGCAGAGCGCAAGCATGCCCAACACGCTTATCGCCCATAGATAGTGTTGCTTCGCTTTTCGGTAAAACGCTTGTGAACTCATCAGCAACAAGGCCAAGCCGGCAAGCATTGCGACAAGCGCCAGACCAACTGAATGCGCAGGCAGGATCTTCTGTACCTGCACATTCTCGCAGTCCATCAACGCGGTCGGGTTACACGCGTTCTCACCAAGAGCGGTCGATTTTTCTTGCCGCAAGAGAACCGGCTGCGTGCGACCGAGTTCGTAGACCGAAGGCTCATGCCATTGCGATAGACGCTTGTTCAGCGTCGCAGTATCCGCGTTGTCCATTAGGTTTTGCATTGCCATCAGCGTAGCGAGATAAGCGGAGGTCTGATAGCCGTTGCGAAAAGGTGGCGTACTGCCCTGCAATTCTCGTCTCAGGTTAAAGCCGTAGTTGCCGGCAACAAGAAGATTGCGCGTCCATTCGCTTTGATCCGGGTGCAGCAATCTTGCGTCCAGGTCGGTGGTGAAGAAGATCGCATAGGGAAACACCTGATGAAGCGCCTGCAGGATGAGCAACTTGTCGTAGACGTCGTTACCGAGCACGCCGATGGCTTTTATTTTTGGGGCACCTTCCAGTCTCAGATAATCGAGCATGGTGGACCCAACGTCCTCGGACTGCTCATGCTCTCGTATCTGTAGCGCCAAACGCCTTACATAGTCGAACTGGCTCCTTCCCTCAGCGCGTTCGCGTAAAGCTTCGGGCGAATCGAGGGAATCGATGTCGACTTTGAATGGACCGTTATCGCGCTTCGCGGTAGACGCTTTGTCGCCACTTGTTTCCGCCACTGCGCCATCCAGGCCGCGCAAGTAGCCGACGTCCCAAATGAGTGTGCTCTGCTTGCCGTCGCACGCGGGCGCCTGCGCCAGCGCCTCTCTAAATTGCTTGGCCAACTCGCGCCCATAAGTCGTATCGCGTTCCGCCACTATCACGACACGGTCGTTGCAAGCCCATCCCTCGCCATTCACACCGCGAAGCGCCAATTCTTCGCTCACCAGATGCGCGAGCCGATCATCTCCGCCGATCGTCCGCAGAATGCGAATGGGGCAATCCGCCTGGGTGCCCGTGAACCTGTTCGGATAGACGCAAGCTTCATGACCGGAAGTCAGAGGGAGCTTGTCCGCCGGATTGGTGGCAAAAGGCGAATAAAAATCGAACCGATAGCGACCGAGGGACGGCCAACGTTCCTTGCCTTCATTCCAGATGCGCATATCCATGTGGTCGCTGAGCGTTGCCAATCCAGCTGAGCTACCGGGTCCAATGAAGACAAGTTGCTTTTGTAACAAACCGTCTTTGCATAAGGACACTGCTTCCCCGCAGATTGTCTGGATCAGGCGAGCGATGCGTTGCGGCGGACGCCAGCCTAAAACGTTCTCTTCCAGCCATAACAAGAGCACGCGAGACTTACCGGACTTCCCGCCCGCACCGCTATCTTCAGACACGAACCATTCAAAGGGCACGCGGGCGGGCAGCTTGCGCGATTGGGCATCGCTAATTTCGAGGTAGCCAAGACCTTC
Organism: Burkholderiales bacterium; assembly: GCA_035273665.1. GTDB lineage: Bacteria > Pseudomonadota > Gammaproteobacteria > Burkholderiales > SG8-39 > DATEEW01. The sequence goes on from DATEOW010000016.1 coordinate 8,861, forward strand.
AGGATCGAAGGGCACATAACCTGATGCGGTGAGCGCCTGCACGACGGCGTAACGCTCGCGTCGCCGCGCTTCGGCGTCTTCGGCGAAGGCGCTTGTGGACGCCATCACTCCGAGAATCTGAACAGGTTGCCCGCTACGCTCCACGAAGCTTTCAATCTGCTCGCGCAGGGTCTTCGGGTCGCGCAAATGGTTTGGACGTGCAGTCGCGCCGTCTTTTGCGGCCAATGCTTTTGCCGCGTTCACGGCGGCGAAGGGATCCTGCCAAAGACGAGCCGGTACGTCCTGCGTGTCGGCAATGCTCGGGTGGGCACGATCTGCATCACCCGGGCGCGCGCTTTCCAAGGGAAGGGTCCGCACCAAAAGACCGGCAGCAAGTAAAAGGATCGCGATGAGCGGGAGCGGATTGCTCAAAAAGCCGGGAGTGGAGTCGTTAGCCATGGGAGGTCGATCACATCCTCAAGCGGCCGGTTCGGGTTTTGTGGTTTTAAGGGCCGCTATGTCGAGCGCAAGAGTGCCTGGACTCCCGCCTTACCACAAGAGGTGCGACAACTGGCATTCCATGGGGCGGTTTTTTTCCAAATGTCCGTTTTTATTTTCCAGACGCGACCAAACTCACACCTTCGCCATCTGGTCGATATGTTGGCGTCATAGTCCTCACTTAGTATCCCACGCGCCTGAAGAACGTCCCCAACCATAAAACCAGCGGCAGGAGAAAACATGGCCACCAAAACCGGCACCCCCAATAACGATCGATTGATCGGCACCTCGTCCACGGACCTTCTGTATGGCCTGGCCGGGAACGACACCCTTGAAGGCAAAGGCGGCGCCGATACGCTCGACGGTGGTACCGGTACGGACAGCATGATCGGTGGAGCGGGGAATGACACTTATATCGTCGATGATGCCAATGATGTCGTCGTCGAATCCTCAGGCCAGGGGACGGACACCGTCGAAAGCTCTATCAGTTATACGCTGACCTCGAACGTAGAGAAGTTGACTCTCACCGGCACCGCCACTAGCGCAACCGGAAACGCGCTCGCCAATACGCTCACCGGCAACAACGCCGACAACATTCTTGATGGCGGCAGCGGCGCCGACACCAT